>NZ_LR134002.1:2230000-2360223 GCF_900635155.1 Streptococcus sanguinis | reverse complement strand
AACTTCCCTCCTTTTCTATAATTTTCTGATTCATACGCATCTTATTTTATCATAAAGGCTTAAAGTTTTCCACAAGAACTGGAAAAGAATTCACATTGTTAGTTGAAGTTATCCACAGAATGTGAATAAAGTTAAAATTTCTTATTTTAATAGGCTTCCTAATTGATTTAACAGTGGATAATCTTGTTATTTTTAAAAAAGAAAATAACAGTTTTATTTAAAACTGTTTATAATTCTTTGATATTCTTCTTCGCTTTCAAAAGGAATAATCAGCTTTCCTTTACTCTGGTTTTTTAACTGAATAGAAACTTTCAGACCGAGAATTTTTTTAATTTTTTCCTCTTCAGATTTAGCAAACAGTTCTTTATTAGGTTTCTTTTTGAGACTCTTTTTTTGCTGGAGAAGTTTTTCAACCGCTCGAACTGATAAATCTTCTCGACAGATCTTTTCCAACCATAGTAATTGTTCCTCTTCTTTTAAGGGAACCAGCAGGCGAGCATGTCCTTGAGAAATCTCTTCTTCCTTGATAGCTTGACGAACTTCTTTAGCCAGCTGTAAAAGTCTGACAATATTGCTGATATAGGGTCTAGATTTTCCCATGATTTTAGCAATTTCATCATGTGTCAAGCCTTTGTCAATCAAATTTTGATAAGACTCAGCCTCTTCTATAGGATTCAAGTCTTCTCTTTGAAGATTTTCGATAATGGCCTGTTTCAGCATGTCATCATCAGATAATTCTTTGACGACAGCTGGAATCGTTTCTAGGCCAAGAAAAGAGGCAGCTCTAAATCTCCGTTCTCCTGCTAAAATTTCATAACCAAAAAGTGAAGATTTCCGAAGAATGATTGGCTGAATGAGACCATTTTCTTTGATTGATGCCGCTAATTCTTCAATCTTTTTTTGTGAGAACTCTTTACGAGGCTGATAAGGATTGGTTCGAATGTCTTTGAGTGCAATATATTGAAAGTTTTCCATTTGTATATAGAATAACACACCTTTACGATTGTGTAAAGGTGTGTTGACAATCTTGTAAATAGGTTAATTTGAGCTTAACTCTTTTGTTGATTTAGTGAGTTTGATTTTGACTGTTTGAGATTTACCATCTCGATAATAAGTAATCTCTACTTCATCTCCAATACTATGCTTGTAGAGAGCAGACTGAAGGTCACTAGTGGATTCCACATCTGTATTATCTACTTTTGTAATGATATCATTTTTTTGAAGCTTGCCATCAGCAGGCATTCCTTGCTGAACAGAGCGAACAAGAATACCTGATTTCACTGAAGCAGGAAGATTTAATTTAGAAAAATCAGAAGTTGTCAGATTAGATAAATCCATCATTTGAATTCCTAAAGCAGGACGTGTGACTGTTCCATTTTTCTCTAATTGATTGATAATATTTACGACATCATTAGATGGAATCGCAAATCCCATCCCTTCAACAGAAGTTTGGCCATTTGTCGAAATTTTACTTGAAGTAATGCCAATTACTTGCCCTTGAATATTAATCAGCGGACCGCCAGAGTTACCGGGGTTAATGGCAGCATCTGTTTGCAGTGCAGTTGTTGAAATATTTTCACCATTTTCAGATTGTAACGTAACGTTTCTGCCTAAACTAGAAATAATTCCTTGTGTTACAGAGTTAGCGTATTCTGTTCCAAGAGGGCTTCCGATGGCGATTGCTGTTTCACCAACTGTCAGAGAACCAGAATCTCCAAATTCAGCGACATCAGTTACTTTTTCAGAGCTAATTTTAACGACAGAGATATCTGAATAAACATCTGATCCGACTACTTCACCTGGAACCTTGTTTCCATCAGCTAGCAAGATATCTACATTGGTTGATCCGTTCAGAACGTGGGTATTGGTTACCAGATAGGCTGATTTTCCATCTTTTTTATAAATTACGCCAGAACCTTCACTGGAGATTTGTGATTCATCGTTGGAAGATTCATCATTGATAACGCTGCTAGAAGATTCAGCATAAGTAATTACTGAAACAACCGCATTTTGAACCTTTTTCACAGCTTCTGAAATGTCTGTAGAGTTTTTATATGAAGTAGTTACACTAGTTGTCGAATTTCCATTCATTTTTACACGTGAAGTTAATAATGTAGTAACATAATTTCCTAAACTTCCGCCGATAAAACCTACAATTAATACTGCAAAAAGAAATAAAGCCCTTTTGATGGCATTTGAAGAATTTTTCATGTTTTCCTCCTTGAATTACAATTGATGAAATTATATTTAGACAAACTTAATTATAACTTAAATCCTCTAAGTTTTCCACACCTTGTGGGAAACTTAAAAAAACTGTTGATAGACATTAGAAAATACACAGATTAGCCGATTCCCAGATAAATTTTACTTGTTAATAAAGTGTGAAGTATAGATGAATATGATAGAATAAACTTATGAAAATAAAACTTGTAACAGTTGGAAAACTGAAAGAAAAATATTTAAAGAATGGAATTGCTGAATACATGAAGCGTCTCAATCGATTCTGCAAGATGGAAATGATTGAGCTAGCGGATGAAAAAACACCTGATAAAGCTAGTGATTTAGAAAATCAGCAGATTCTTGAAAAAGAAGGAAATAAAATTCTGGCTAAAATCAATGAGCGTGAATTTGTTATTGCTTTGGCAATTGAAGGAAAGCAATTTCCGTCAGAAAAGTTTAGTCAGCTCATGATGGATACTACAGTGCGTGGCTTTTCTGATATCACTTTTGTTATCGGAGGAAGTTTAGGTTTATCTCCTGCAGTAAAAAAGCGGGCAAATCTTCTGATGAGTTTTGGCAAATTAACCTTACCTCATCAACTGATGCGCCTTGTTTTAATAGAGCAGATCTATCGAGCTTTTATGATTCAGCAAGGGAGTCCTTATCATAAGTAATCTTGACGGCAACCCTATTTTCTGATAGAATGAGATGGTATTGGTCTCATAGCTCAGCTGGATAGAGCATTCGCCTTCTAAGCGAACGGTCGCAGGTTCGAATCCTGCTGAGATCAGAAAGGTAAAAAATGCGAAGTATTTTACAATATTTCGTGTTTTTTTCTTCTATTTTTTTGGTATAATGTCATTTTGGGGATAAAAAATGACATTTCAGGGAAAATTGTCACTAACTCTTTTTATTTTTCTATAATGATAAATGTAAGGTGACTTACAAGATAAAAAGATAGGAGATAGTTATGAAAATCTATTCTTTTCAAATTGCTGCAAATAGCAATTCACTTGTTCAAATCTTTTGGGATTTAAGAGGTGTTCCAAATCCATGGGATTGGATTTTTGGAAGATAAGAATTTTAAAAGTTTAGGGGGGAAATTTATGTCACTTGAAATAATCGGATTAATTGTTAATCCTTTTATTAATGTAGCTGCATTTTTAGTGATTTTATCAAAAATCACTAAAATTAAGCATACTTGCTTTTTTGTAGCTGTTTGCTTTGGTCTTGAGATTATAATTCCGTTTATAATTGCTTTTTTAGGGCATGTGTTTTCATTTGAAATCTCATTTCCATCTTATACGCTGTCATTTTTTCTCCCTCTATTTATAGTTTGGTATTTTTGTAGAGTTGAAAAAATTAAAAAAAATCAATCTTTCTTACTTTCCTTCTTTTTATGTTTGTCAATTGATAGCTCTACTACTTTCTTTTCAGTTATTATTTCATCTGTTTTAGGAGATGATTTTGTAGCTCAGTACATGGGTTTGTTTCTGACATGTATCAACTTAATATCCTTGTTCTTTATGGTAAAGGTTATTGATATTTTTGATTTCAGAATAGATTATCTTAAAAGAAGTTTCTTTAAATCTCAGATTCTGATGATTAGTAGTTTATATGCAATGAATTGGCTGATTTTAAATCTCTCTCACTGGATTAGTAATATAAAGCATTTCAACAGTTTTAGCAGTATGATTGCTACTATTTGTTTCTTGGCCTTTCTTTCTACCTTGGTGACATTCAAGGACAGCCGTGAGAAATACGAGAAAGAAGAGCGTTTGCGTCAAAAGAATCTGAACAGCTTCGACTTCAGGAATATACTGATGAAATTGTGAGATTATACTATGAAATTAAAGGATTTCGTCATGATTATGCTAGCATGCTGACAAGTATGCAAGTGGCTATTCAAACTGGAGATATCAAGGAAATTGAGCACATTTATCAAGAAGTCTTGGCTGATGCAAATTTGAACTTGCGTTCAGATAAATATACAGTTTTTGATTTGAATAATGTAGGAGATTCAGCTTTAAGGAGTGTCATGACTGAGACAATCTTTCAAGCGCGTGAACATCAGATTCAGCTGACTTTTGAAGTTAAGGATAAAGTGGAACGTCTTCCAATCAAGTTGTTAGATCTGGTCAGAATTGCTAGTATTTTATTAAATAACGCTATTGAGAGTGCCATTGACAGCCTGGAAAAAATTGTCCATGTTTCTCTGGTTCAACTGGATGATAGAACCATTTTTGTTGTTCAAAATTCTCGTAAAGAAGGAAAATTGGATTTGGAAGAACTCTATCAGCCGGAATTTTCAACTAAAGGAGAAAATAGAGGCTATGGATTGAATAACATCAAGGAAATTTTAGATAGGTATGAATTTATCACTCTTGATACACAAATTGAGCCAAGAAGTTTTACACAGATTTTAACAATTAGGAGATAGAATTTATGAAAGTGTTAGTTTTAGAGGATACCGTATCTCATCAAGTCAGGATGGAAACGACATTAGCAGAAATTGCTGAGGAACTTGGAATTGACATCCAGGTTCAGGTTACAGGAAAAATCAAAGAATTCAAAAAATATATTGAAAATGGAGACGTTAACCAGCTTTATTTTTTGGATATTGACATTAAGGGGGAGGAAACAAAGGGGCTGGAAGTAGCTCAATTTATCCGTCATCATAATCCTTATGCCATTATAGTTTTTGTAACCTCAAAATCTGAATTTGCTACTATGACTTTTAAATATAAAGTATCAGCACTTGATTTTATTGATAAAGATATCAACAATGATGCTTTTAAAAATAGAATCAAAGACAGTATTCTTTACACTAAGAGTACACTAATTGAAAATACCAATATGGTAGATTATTTTGAATATAGTTATCGTGGCAATGATGTTCGAATGCCTTATAACGATATTTTGTATATCGAAACGACAGGGAGCTCTCATAAACTTCGGATTGTCGGTAAAAATTTTCTCAAGGAGTTTTATGGAACGATAACAGATATTCAAGAAAAAGATCAGCAATCTAAACGATTTTTTTCACCACATAAATCTTATCTGGTTAATATTGGCAACATTGTTGATTATGACAAGAAAAATCGAGAAATTATTTTTTACGAAAATCATCGCTGTCCGGTCACTCGTTTAAGAGTGAAATATCTGAAAGATATTTTCGAAAATAAAGGGAAAAGAGTTGACAAAGCTTAAAAACCTGATATAATGGAATATGTTCTGAAAGGGAGCATACCATATGGTCCGTTGGTCAAGGGGTTAAGACACCGCCTTTTCACGGCGGTAACACGGGTTCGAATCCCGTACGGACTATATTATCCGGCATAGCTCAGTTGGTAGTAGCGCATGACTGTTAATCATGATGTCGTAGGTTCGAGTCCTACTGCCGGAGC
Source organism: Streptococcus sanguinis (assembly GCF_900635155.1). Lineage (NCBI taxonomy): Bacteria > Bacillati > Bacillota > Bacilli > Lactobacillales > Streptococcaceae > Streptococcus > Streptococcus sanguinis. The sequence continues at coordinate 2,354,596 of NZ_LR134002.1, read as the reverse complement.
TAGAGACACTCCTAGTGAGTGTTTTTTTATTGTTCAAAAAAAGGCCTTCACTAGCATTTGAACTGCACCCCAAAAGTTAGACATAAAATCTAACGATTGGGGTGCTATTTTTATGAAATTGAGTTATGAAGACAAGGTTCAAATCTATGAGCTCATAAAACAAAGTTTAAGCTTTAACCAGCTTTCAAAAAGATTTGGTGTGGATGTTTCTGGACTAAGGTACATGATTCGCCTGATTGACAGGTATGGGTTAGCCATTGTCCAAAAAGGGAAGAATAGTTATTATTCTCCAGAACTGAAGCAAGAGATAATAGATAAAGTTCTGATTGATGGGCAATCTCAGAAACAGACATCCTTAGATTATGCCTTACCAAATTCTAGTATGATTTCAAGGTGGATTGCGCAATACAAGAAAAATGGCTATACTATTCTTGAGAAAAAAGGAGCTCATTCAAGACATCTATGATGAACATCATGGCAATTATGGCTATCGTCGCATCCATCTGGAACTAAGAAATCGTGGTTTTATCGTCAATCACAAAAAAATACAACGTTTGATGAAGAGGTTAGGCTTAAAAGCCCGTATCCGCCGCAAACGCAAGTATTCATCATACAGAGGGGAAATAGGTAAAAAGGCTGATAACCTCATCAACCGTCAGTTCAGTGCATCTAAACCTTATGAGAAGTGTTATACTGATGTGACAGAGTTTGCTTTAGCAGAAGGAAAACTCTACTTGTCCCCTGTGTTGGATGGTTACAACAGCGAGATTATTGACTTCACTGTGTCACGTTCACCAGATTTGAAACAAGTTCAGAGCATGCTTGAGAAAGCCTTTCCAGCTAAATCATATAGTGGAACAATCCTTCACAGTGACCAAGGCTGGCAATATCAGCACCAATCTTATCATCATTTTTTAGAGAACAAGGGCATTTGTCCATCCATGTCACGTAAAGGGAACAGTCCTGATAACGGAATGATGGAATCTTTCTTTGGGATACTTAAATCTGAGATGTTTTATGGTCTTGAGACATCATATCAGCCCCTGGATGAGCTTGAGCAAGCTATTGCGGATTATATTTTTTATTACAACAACAAACGAATTAAGACAAAACTAAAAGGACTTAGCCCTGTTCAATACAGAACTAAATCCTTTGGATAAATTAATTGTCTAACTTTTGGGGGTCAGTACAATTTTAATGAAGAGCCTTATTTTTTATATTGGTAAGTAGCTGTTTTTTTTTTTTTTGATATATTTACATTCTCTGTTGTTTCCTACGTAGAAAACTATAGCAAACAAATAAGATTATGCCAGATATGAAGGCAATGCCACCTTCTTTCAGTCCATTAGGAATGAAAGTGAGGACAACATTTCCTTCTCCTTTTTTCACATCTAATTTCATAAAGCCGTTTTGAGCTCGTTTTAGTGTGACAGACTTCCCGTTAAGAGTGGCTGACCATCCCTTATCATAAGGAATGGTAAAGAATAATGAAGTATCCTTTTCCGCTCTATAGTTTGTTTTTACTGTGTTTAAATCAGTAGTTGTGGAAACGGGCTGTTCTTTTAATTTTTGAATGACATTTTGATATTGCTCAGTATTAACGGCAAAAAATTCTGGCGTATCAAAAGAAACTGTCGAATTGTCTGGAAATGTAAAGCGAATAGATACTGTTTGACTTTGACTGAAATAGCCAGCATTAAAGAAAGGAAAAACATTATTAGTTGTATAACGTTCTGTAAAGTTATTGACAGCAATGTCAACATCTGTCTGATCATCATTACTAAAATCAATCCCAGCAACATTAACATATAGTTGACTGTTAGCAGGTACATTGACAGTATAGATTACACTAGCAAAGCTTGTATTATGTTCTCTGTCAACATCCACAGTCACTCTGTTACCAATTTGCTTGATGTTTTCATTAGTAGTTATAGCATCTACTTTATCATAATATTTAAAATCAAAGCCAGTCAATTTATTCAAAAATTCTGTCTGATTATCTAAAGTCAAATTTGTAAACTTGACATCATGGTAAACATCATTGGTCAGAAAAGCTAAACCAAGTGCAGCATCATTTTGGTAGAGAGACATTTCTTTTTCAGTTTTCTCAGGAAGAAAACCAAATTTTTGAGGATCTGTTTCAGATAGATTGTAGCGAACACCAAAAATACTATCCATTAAAATACTGTTGTTTTGATAACGGAGATTCAGATTTGTTCCTGCTGATTTAAAACCAAGTTTATCTAAAGTAGAACTTGCCTGAGTATTTCGAACAGATGAGAACTGGGAAATTCCATTGTAGTTAAATTTCATACTGTCATTTCCCGTTTGTGGATTCAATCTTTCTGTTCTAAAAAAGTCAATATTTTCCTTTTTGGAATAATTGACAAGATTGTCAATCTCGTCAAGGTGACTAGAATAAGATGAACGAGTGGCAAATACCCATTCTTTAGCAATTCCTCCAACTTGATAATAGGAATTAAGCGACAGTTCAAAAGTAACAAAGAAGAGCAAGACAGGGAGAATGATTTTTGGTTGAATAGAAGATTTTGCTAAGACAAAGCTAATCAAGAGATAAGCCAGCAGAAATTCTAATGTTAGAATATAATTCTCAGGACCCAAAAAGTCATAATGTTTTCTCTGAATAAAAGTAATAATAAATCCAAGGCTGAGCAAAGTGAAACTAATGGCAACATTCATCAATTTCACATCTTTCCAACGATTTAAAGTCTCAGCAGCCATATAGATAACTACCAGAGAAAATAACCAAGAATAACGGTGAAGAAACATGTTCGGAGCATGCATTCCCTGCCAAAGTAAGTCTAAATATTGAAGATAAAAACTAGCTATGAAAATTGCAATGAGTAAAAAGTAGCAAAGTTTCACGTGAAACTTAACAGATTTTAAGGTGAAAAATAAGATAGCTAGAATCAAGGGGAAGGTGCCGACATAAATCATAGGGATAGAACCATACTTGGTTGTATCAAAACTGCCAATAAAATTTTTAGCAAATACATCTAAGAACCAACTTTTTTCTGTCAACAAAGAAGAAACTTTTGTTAATGTTTCACCATGAGTGCTTATGTCTAGGTAAGTTGGCAGAATCATGATTAGGCTAGTCAGACCTGCTAAAGCAGATACGACTGTAAAGTCAAGTAAACTTTTAATTCTATTTTTGAAATCCCAAGATAATTGAAGAAGGTACCAAAAGACCAAAAAGATTGCCATCATATAACCAAAATAATAATTTTGGATGAAGAGGATTGACAGTGTTGTAAAGTATAGTACTCTGCCTTTTCCAGTTATCAATCTATGTAAACCTAGCACAATCAAAGGTGCAAGGATAAACACATCCAACCAGGTTTTAATTTCCAATTGACTGACCGAAAAACTCATTAAAGAAAATGAAGTTGAAAGAGTGATGATGAGTAAAGCTGGAATCTTTTTGAATATTCCTTTGATGCTGATAAAGGTAGAGAGTCCAATTAATCCAAACTTGATTAAGGTAAATAGATAGACGGCATCTGGCATTGATTTCAAATCAAAGAAATAAACCAAGGGAGATAAGAAGCTACCTAAATAATAACTAGATAAAGCATAGAAATTCTGCCCAAGTCCACTAGAGAAAGTATAGAAAATACTATCTGTGCCATGGAGGATATTTCTTAGGTTAGTATCAAAAATGACATACTGATGAAAACCATCACCAAGCAAGGGAGACGTTTCGCTATTCCAGTAAATTCCGTACATCAAGTAGACAAAGAACATGATGAAAAATGGAATAAAGAAAGCGCAAAAATAAGGCCAATTTTTTTTAAAATATTCTTTAATGTGATTCATATTTCTTATATAGAAAGAGGCAGAAACGTTGTTTCATGCCTCTGTAAAGCTTTGTAAACGTAAATTGACAAGGAATTAATCTTTCCAAAGTTCCTTGACTTTTGCCTGAACTTCCTGATTTTCCAAGAATTCATCATAGGTTTCGTCAATACGGTCAATGACGCCATTTTTAGACAGGACAATGATATGGTTGGCCAAGGTTTGAATAAATTCATGGTCATGACTGGCAAAAATAATGGATCCTTTGAAGTTTTTCAATCCATCATTTAAGCTGGAGATTGATTCCAAATCTAAGTGATTGGTTGGATCGTCCAAGACTAAAACGTTGGATTTAAGCAACATCAACTTAGATAGCATAACCCGAACTTTTTCTCCTCCTGACAAGACATTGACAGACTTGTTAACTTCATCTCCAGAGAAAAGCATGCGCCCAAGGAATCCTCGAAGGAAGGTGTTGTCATCCTCTTCTTTGCTAGCAAATTGACGCAGCCAGTCAAGGATTGATTCACCACTAGCAAAGTCACGAGAATTATCTTTTGGTAGGTAAGATTGACTGGTTGTGACACCCCACTTAACAGTTCCTTCATACTCAATATCACCCATCAAAGCACGAATCAAGGCTGTTGTTTGGATATCGTTTTGGCCAATCAAAGCTGTTTTATCGCCAGGACGTAAAATGAAGTTAATATTATCAAGAATAGTTTCTCCATCTATCTTGACAGAAAGGTTTTCTACTGTCAAGAGATCATTACCGATTTCACGTTCTGCTTTAAAGCTGATAAATGGGTATTTACGGCTAGATGGAACAATTTCTTCTAACTCAATCTTGTCAAGCATCTTTTTACGAGAAGTTGCTTGTTTTGATTTTGAAGCATTGGCAGAAAAGCGAGCAACAAATTCTTGAAGTTGCTTGATTTTTTCTTCTGTTTTGGCATTTCGGTCAGCTAGAAGCTTAGCCGCTAGTTCGCTTGATTCTTTCCAGAAATCATAGTTTCCGACATAGAGTTTGATTTTTCCAAAGTCAAGGTCGGCCATATGAGTGCAGACTTTATTCAAAAAGTGACGGTCGTGGGATACAACAATAACTGTATTGTCAAAATCGATAAGAAAGTCTTCCAGCCAAGTAATAGACTGAATATCCAAACCGTTAGTCGGCTCGTCCAGAAGCAAGACATCAGGTTTACCAAAAAGGGCTTTGGCTAAGAGTACCTTAACCTTGTCTCCGTTAGAGAGCTCGCTCATATTTTGGTAGTGAAGATCTTCCGGAATATTGAGATTTTGCAATAATTGAGAGGCTTCACTTTCAGCTTCCCAGCCACCTAGTTCAGCAAACTCTCCCTCAAGCTCGGCCGCACGTACACCATCTTCATCAGAAAAATCAGGCTTCATATAAATAGCATCTTTTTCTTTCATGATGTTGTAGAGATGCTCATTTCCCATTATTACAACATCAATAGCCCGTTCTTCTTCATAGTCAAAGTGGTTCTGGCGAAGGACTGAAAGACGTTCATTTGGTCCTAGAGAAATGTGGCCTGTTGTTGGCTCGATATCACCAGCTAAAATTTTTAAAAAGGTTGATTTTCCAGCTCCGTTAGCTCCAATCAATCCATAAGTATTTCCTTCTGTAAATTTGATGTTGACCTCATCAAACAATTTTCGGTCACTGAAACGCAGTGATACATCTGATACTGTAAGCAATGTCTTTCTCCTATATATATAATCTTCTTCATTTTACTAGAAAACAGAACTTTTTTCAAATAATTCTGAGATAAAAAGAAAAAATCAAAGCAGAAAGAAAAAAGGAGAATAAAATGAACTAAGACTTTTAGGTTTTACAGCCAGAATAGTTTGTCAATTAAGTTTACAAATATTGTAAAGGGATGTCAATCAAGCTGTAAAAACTGGAATTTTCGCTTTTTTCTAGAAACTTCTTTCTCATTTTCATTGAAAATGATATAATGAACTCATTATAAATTGAGGAGTAATAAATGACTAAACCAATTATTTTAACAGGAGATCGTCCGACAGGAAAATTGCATATTGGTCATTATGTAGGAAGTTTACGGAATCGCGTGCTTTTGCAGGATCAGGGTAAATATGAGATGTTCGTATTTTTGGCTGATCAGCAAGCTTTGACAGATCATGCAAAGGACCCTCAGACAATTGTTGAGTCCATTGGGAATGTAGCTTTGGATTATCTGGCAGCTGGATTGGATCCTGAAAAGGTGACTATTTTTATTCAAAGTCAGATTCCTGAGTTGGCAGAGTTGTCAATGTATTACATGAATTTGGTGTCATTGGCTCGTCTTGAGCGTAATCCTACTGTCAAGACGGAGATTGCTCAAAAAGGATTTGGGGAAAGTTTGCCTACTGGATTTTTAGTTTATCCAATTTCTCAGGCAGCTGATATTACTGCTTTCAAGGCTAATTTTGTACCAGTAGGACATGATCAAAAGCCTATGATTGAGCAGACTCGGGAGATTGTTCGTTCCTTTAACCACGCTTATCAAACAAATGTTTTGGTAGAACCGGAAGGGATTTATCCTGAAAACGAAGCAGCTGGACGTTTGCCTGGATTGGATGGCAATGCTAAGATGTCTAAGTCTCTCAATAACGGCATTTATTTGGCAGATGGCATGGATATTTTGCAAAAGAAAGTCATGAGCATGTATACAGATCCTAACCATATCAGAGTGGAAGATCCTGGAAAAATTGAGGGAAATATGGTCTTTCATTATCTGGATGTTTTTGGCCGCCCAGAAGATGCTGCTGATATTGCTGCAATGAAAGAGCACTATCAAAGAGGCGGTCTGGGAGATGTCAAAACTAAACGCTATCTGTTAGAAATTTTAGAGCGAGAGTTAGGTCCGATTCGTGAACGTCGTGTGGAGTTTGCTAAAGATATGGGGCAGGTCTATCAGATGCTGAAAGAAGGATGCGATAAGGCACGTCAAACCGCCGCTCAGACACTTTCAGAAGTGAAGTCTGCGATGGGGATTAATTATTTTAAATAACGAACATTATTGATTATAAATCACAAAAACTATCGTTTTTAGTTTCAAAAATGATGGTTTTTATTTTTTGTGTAATAATGATTGACAATTTCCTATAGAATGGTATGATATTAACAACAAAAAAACCAGCTCTTATTCAAAGAAAACTGAACTTCAATTTTCTTTGGGTATTAGTTTAATAAAAAGGAAAAGAGGAAACTGTGGATGTCTAACTGGGACACTAAATTTTTAAAAAAAGGTTTTACCTTTGATGATGTGCTGCTGATTCCAGCTGAAAGCCATGTACTGCCCAATGATGCTGATTTGAGTACCAAGCTTGCTGAGAATCTGAATTTAAATATCCCAATCATTACTGCTGCCATGGACACCGTTACAGAGAGTCAGATGGCCATCGCTATTGCCCGTGCCGGCGGTCTTGGAGTCATCCACAAAAATATGTCTATCGAGCAACAGGCTGATGAAGTTCGAAAGGTTAAACGTTCTGAAAATGGCGTTATTATTGATCCTTTTTTCCTAACACCTGAGCATACTATTGCTGAAGCAGATGAATTGATGGGACGTTACCGTATCAGTGGTGTTCCTGTTGTCGAAACTCTTGAAAATCGTAAGTTGGTTGGTATTCTAACCAATCGTGATTTACGTTTTATTTCTGACTTCAATCAACCTATTTCTCGTCATATGACCAGTGAGAATCTTGTCACAGCTCCTGTTGGTACAGATTTAGGAACTGCAGAGCGCATTTTGCAGGAGCACCGGATTGAAAAATTGCCTTTGGTTGATGAAAAAGGCTGCCTTTCAGGTTTGATTACCATTAAAGATATTGAAAAGGTTATTGAGTTTCCAAATGCTGCTAAAGATGAGTTTGGCCGTCTCTTGGTAGCTGGTGCTGTCGGTGTTACTTCAGATACTTTCGAACGTGCGGAAGCTCTCTTTGAAGCAGGTGCAGATGCGATTGTTATTGATACTGCACATGGCCACTCAGCTGGAGTTTTGCGTAAGATTGCAGAGATTCGTGCTCATTTCCCTGATCGCACCTTGATTGCTGGAAATATTGCAACTGCTGAAGGTGCACGCGCTCTTTATGAAGCAGGTGTGGATGTTGTTAAGGTCGGAATTGGCCCAGGTTCTATCTGCACAACCCGTGTCATTGCTGGTGTTGGTGTTCCTCAAGTAACGGCTATTTATGATGCAGCTGCTGTAGCGCGTGAATATGGAAAAACCATCATTGCTGATGGTGGAATCAAGTACTCCGGAGATATTGTCAAAGCCTTGGCTGCTGGTGGAAATGCTGTTATGCTGGGTTCAATGTTTGCAGGAACAGACGAAGCGCCAGGTGAGACAGAAATCTTCCAAGGTCGGAAATTTAAGACTTACCGTGGAATGGGATCTATCGCCGCTATGAAGAAGGGCTCTAGTGACCGTTACTTCCAAGGTTCTGTCAATGAAGCGAATAAGCTAGTTCCAGAAGGAATTGAAGGTCGTGTGGCATACAAGGGAGCTGCTGCAGATATTGTCTTCCAGATGCTGGGTGGTATCCGATCTGGTATGGGTTATGTTGGTGCTGCAAATCTGCAAGAACTTCACGATAATGCTCAGTTTATTGAAATGAGTGGTGCTGGATTGAAGGAAAGCCACCCTCATGATGTGCAAATTACAAATGAAGCCCCTAACTATTCAGTTCAATAAAAAATAAAACGAGGTCGGGAATTTTTCCCAACCTCTTTTTAAATTTACGATTTAAATTGACATATTTTTACAATTCAAAAGGCTATAAAAGCTATTCTAACAACAATTCGATATAATTCGTTTACAACATAAGCAAGATCTTGTAAATGAAATTTACAAAAACGTAAATCTCATGTAATGCTAGGATTGAGATATAATTTGTCCTTGCTGAATGGTGAAAATTTTAATATCTTGTGGAAGATTTTTTAAATGTTCTAAAGTTGTTGTAGTGATGAAAGTTTGAATATCCTGAGAGATAGTTTCTAATAATTTTAGTTGACGGTTATTGTCAAGTTCGCTCATTACATCGTCAAGCAACAAAATAGGCGTTTCCTTCGTAATGCTTTCTATTAACTTGATTTCGGCTAGTTTCAGTGATAAAACAAGACTGCGATGCTGACCTTGACTACCAAAGTTGGCATCCATCTGGTTGATAAAAAAAGCAATATCATCACGATGGGGACCAACTCCTGTATTTTTTTTGAATAGGTCACGTTTACGGCTGCTTAATAAGGAAGAGCAGTAAGTTTCTTCTAAATTGTCAATTTGGTGTAAAGGGATAGATGACAGATACTTGACAGTCAATTTTTCTAGATTCTGAGAGATGTCCCAGTGCTTGTCTTGAGCAAAGCTTTCTAATTTTTGCAAAAAATCCAACCGATGCCTTATGACACGACAGCCATAGTCAACCAGCTGCTCATCAAGGACAGTCAAGAAGGTTTCATCAACTTTGTCATTAGCTTTCAGATAGGCATTGCGTTGTTTGAGGATATGGTTGTAATTGGATAAATCTGATAGATAGACAGGCTTGATTTGTCCGAGTTCAATGTCTATAAATTTACGGCGTAGACTGGGGGAACCTTTAATCAACTGTAAATCTTCAGGAGCAAAAAGAACAACATTCATAGTTCCAATGTAGTCTGATAATTTACTTTGTTTCAAGTGGTTGACTTTTGTGATGCGACCTTTTGGTGTCAAGTTAATGTCAAGGGGAACTTTACCAGTCTTTTTTTCTAAGATGCCAGAGACAAGGAGGTCATTTTCTGTAAAATGAATCAGATCCTTATCTGAGCGTGTGCGGTGGCTTCTTGTCAAGGCTAGGAAATAAACAGCTTCTAAAATATTGGTTTTACCTTGTGCGTTCTGGCCTAGAAAGACATTTAATCCAGGATGGAAGTCAATATCAGCTTCCTGATAATTTCGGAAATGCTTGATTTTTAATGATTGCAGCCACATGATTAGATACCAGGGAAGCGAACAGGGCTTTTAGTAGTTTTCTGCTTTTTAGGTAGCCCTGTATTCTTACGCTTTTCTTTTTTAGAAGTCTGAGATTTTTTTAAATCCTTATTCATGGCTTTGACAAGTTCAGCAACTCTTTTTTTTTCTGCGATTTCTTTCTGGTGTTGCAGAATTTCTTCTTGACTAGGAGCTGTCAAATCAATTTCAATTCCTTGATTGGGAAGGGAAATCCTGTCATTGACACGGAGTTTTTTTCCCCGGCGATTTTCTGGCTCGCCGTTAAAAAGGACTGGATATTCACTTAGAAATGTTTTAATTGCTCCGCCGCTTTGGATAATTCCTGTTTCTTTTAAAAGCGCTTGTAGCGTGATGTAGTCATCAAATAATTTATATTCCATATTTCACCTCAACCCTGTCATTATACCACATTTGTTAGTAAAAAGTGCTGAGGTGCTTTGGATAAAAGCGGAAATTTTCTCCTGTTATCAGAAAACGTTTTAATCAGCAAAAAGCTTGGTAGAACAAACAAATCAGAGGCATTTCATGATATAATAGTAGTCTATATTATTCAGTATGAGGGGCGTCATGGAAATCACTAAAGGAGTTCGTCTCCATTTTATTCAATCAGAAAAATTTAAAACAAACAAAATTAGGGTTCGTTTTTCAGCGCCTATGTCCAAAGAAACAGTAGCTGGTCGGGTTTTAACAGCCAGCATGCTAGAGACTGTCAATACGGTTTATCCTACTTCGCAAGCCTTCAGAGAGCGTTTGGCCAATTTATATGGTGCTGATTATTCAACGAGTCTTTCAAGGAGAGGATTGGTGCATTATTTAGATATCAATCTTTCTTTTGTGCGGGATAAATTTTTGAGTCGTAAGAATGTCCTGACAGATGCCATGCTTGATTTTTTGAAAGCCAGCTTGTTTTCTCCATTGGTAAGTCAGGACGCTTTTGATGAATCTGCTTTTGAAATTGAGAAGAAAAATATCTTGAATGATTTGGAAGCTGAAATTGAGAATCATTTTTATCATGCTCATCGAGAATTAGATAAACTCTTTTATGAAGAAGAGGAAATGCAGATGCCTCGTGTTGGGACGATTGAATTAATCCAGAAAGAGACCGCTGCAAGTAGTTTTGCTGCTTTTCAGCAGATGCTTGAGGAAAATCAGATTGACTTTTTCTTTATTGGGGACTTTAATGAAGTGGCTGTTCGGGAGAAAATTCAATCTTTCAATTTTGCGCCTCGCCAGCAAGAACTTCAGCTAGTTTATCAGCAAGAATATTCCAATGTTTTGCGAGAAGGACTGGAGCAGAAGGATGTGCATCAGTCAATTATTGAGTTGGCCTATCACTTCCCTATTCAGTACGGAGAGAGTGAACACCTGCCTTTGGTCGTTTTAAATGCTTTGCTAGGTGGCTTTGCCCATTCGAAATTATTTGTCAATCTTCGTGAAAAGGAAGGGCTAGCTTATACAATTTCTAGCAATTTTGATATTTTTTCAGGAATGATGCGGATTTACGCTGGTATTGACCGCAGCAATCGGACCAGAACAGTTGCTTTAATCAACCGGCAAATTGTTGATTTGAAGCGTGGGAATTTTAGTCTGGAAGAACTGAATCAAACCAAGAAAATGCTAAGAAATTCGGTATTGTTAGCTCAGGATCGACAGAATACAATCTTAGAGAGAGCTTATATGTCTTCTGTTTTAGGGAAAAAATTCTTATCTCTTGAAGCTTGGCTGGAAGCTTTGGAACAGGTTCATAAAGATGATATTGTCAAAGCAGCTGGTCAGTTAAAATTACAAGCTATTTACTTTATGGAAGGAAAATAATGCAGGGAGAAGTGCTAGAAAAAATCAATTATTCAGCAGTGGGAGAAACTGTTTATCAGACAGTCTTGGCAAATGGTTTGCGTGTTTTTCTTCTGCCTAAAAATGATTTTAATGAAACTTATGGGATTATCTCAACTAATTTTGGTTCAGTGGATACAGGGATTGTTTCACGTGAAACCAAGCAGGTCACTCAGTATCCGGCTGGAATAGCTCATTTTTTGGAACATAAGCTTTTTGAAGGTCCGCAGGGAAAGGATCTGCTGCTGGAATTTACTAAGCTAGGGGCTGAGAGTAATGCCTTTACAAGCTTTACTCGGACTAGCTATCTGTTTTCTGCAACGGATAATATTTCAGAAAACCTACATCTTTTGCAAGAACTGGTGCATCGGGCTGATTTTACAAAAGGATCCATTTTGCGGGAACAGGATATTATCGGCCAAGAAATTGAAATGTATCAAGATAATCCGGATTATCGTCTCTTTTTTGGAGCCTTGGCCAATCTCTATCCTCAAACACCTCTGGCAGAAGACATTGCAGGAACGAAAGAGTCTATCTCTGAGATTACCGTCGAAAATTTGAAGGAAAATTTCAATAACTTTTATCATCCTTCTAATATGACTTTGTTTGTGATTGGTAATTTTGATTTGGAACAGATAGCTGCTGAGATTGCAGAACAGCAGGAAAAACTAGTTTTTGCTGGGAGTTCGGAAGCTATTGAAAAAATTCCTGTGCGCCTTCACCCAGTGGTGTCAACAGACACCTACCGAATGGAGGTGGCTAGTCCAAAACTGGCAGTTGGGATTCGAGGGACAGACTTTGTTGATGAATCGGAGTTGTATCGCTATAAAATCACTTTGAAACTCTTATTTGCCATGATGTTTGGCTGGACTTCCAAGCGTTTCCAGTCCCTCTATGAAAGTGGGAAAATGGATAATTCTTTAACGCTGGAAGTGGAAGTAGAAAAAGATTTTCACTTTGTCATGTTGACGATGGACACTCAGGAGCCGGTGGGACTTTCTCATCAATTTCGCTCAGCCATCAAGAATTTTGACAAGGATTCGGATGTAACAGAAGAGCATTTGGATACGATTAAAAGTGAGATGTTTGGTGATTTTCTGCATGGTTTAAACTCGCTTGAGTATATTGCAACCCAATATGAACCTCAGTTGATGGGTGAGAATCTGTTTGATTTGCCGAAAATTTTACAGGACATCAGCCTGAATGATGTGATAAAACTAGGTCATCGATTTATCGATCAGTGTGATATGACAGATTTTACTATTTTTCCAAAATAATTCCAGAATCGTTTCTAAAATTTTGTTAAAATAGTGAAGAATAGAAATAAGGGAAAAGTAAGTATGAGAAAAAAAACGATAGGAGAAGTGTTGAAGCTTGCCCGGACCAATCAAGGGCTGAGCTTAGAGGAATTGTCAAAAAAGACAGATATCCAGCAGGATTTGCTGGAAGCGCTGGAACGAAATGACTATGATTTGCTTCCTAGTCCTTTCTATGCCCGTAGCTTCTTGCGGAAATATGCTTGGGCTGTAGATTTGGATGAATCCATTATTCTGGAGGCTTACGAAGCTGGTGAGATGATTGTCTTTGATGAAGTGGCACTGGCAGCAGATGAGGAATTCAGGAGCAGAAAAAATAAAAATAAAAGCTCTTTTCTGCCCTTATTCTATTTTCTCTTGTTGGCTTCAGCTATTGCTGCTTTCGTAGCTTATTATATCTGGAGCTATGCTCATACTAATTCGGTAAGTTTCAAAGCATCTAACAGCAATTATAGTCTGGTTTCCTCTAAAAGCATTAACAGTCAGAAGAGTTCCTTTTCTTCGATTGATTCTAAGTCAGTTTCTTCCTCAGTTAGCAAATTGACAGTTAGTGGAAGCGGAGAGAATTTGATTGCTGAGTATAGCGGAGCAAGTCAGCCTGTCAAAGTGACCGTTTCTGTGGAGCAAACGACCAATTTGGTAAGTATAAGCGATTCAGAACTAGCCGAAGGTATCACCTTATCTCCTGAAAAATCAAGCCAGACGGTTTCTCTTGAGCCAGGCAATAAGTATCTTATTACGTTAGCACCTGTTAAAGGAGCAACTGTGACGATAGAGGGACAAAAACTAGATACTTCGGCTTTGACTAGCGATAGCGGAACCATTAGTTTGAACATTACGAAAGGATAAAAACGAAGGGAATCCCATGAAAAAAGAAAATATTCCAAATGCCTTAACTCTTGTTAGAATTGCTTTAATCCCTGTATTTGTTGTGATTTTAACATTCGGTCATTCTTACACCATGCATATTTTAGCAGCTTTTATCTTTGCTTTTGCCAGTATAACTGATTATCTAGATGGCTATTTGGCTCGAAAGTGGGAAGTGGTAACAAATTTTGGTAAATTTGCTGATCCCATGGCTGATAAGCTTTTAGTGATGTCTGCTTTTATCATGTTGATTGAGATGAAAATGGCTCCTGCCTGGGTTGTGGCTATTATTATTTGCCGGGAATTGGCAGTAACAGGTCTGCGCTTGCTTTTAGTGGAAACAGGCGGTACAGTTTTAGCAGCTGCTATGCCAGGTAAAATCAAAACCTTCACGCAGATGTTTGCTATAATTTTTCTTCTGATTCATTGGACTCTATTAGGACAAATCCTTCTGTATATCGCTTTAATCTTTACGATTTATTCTGGATATGACTACTTCAAGGGAAGTGCCTATCTCTTTAAAGATACCTTTAAATAATATGGAAAATATCATCGAAGTAAGAAATCTTAAGTACAAATACTATAGTGAGTCTGAGAATTACACCTTAAATGATGTCTCCTTTCAAGTAAAAAAAGGGGAATGGCTGTCCATTGTCGGTCATAATGGCAGCGGAAAATCAACCACAGTTCGTTTGATTGACGGTCTTTTAGAAGCGGAAAGCGGAGATATTATTATCTCAGGCGATAAGCTGACAGCTGAAAATGTCTGGGAAAAACGCAGACAGATTGGTATGGTATTCCAAAATCCAGATAATCAGTTTGTTGGAGCAACTGTAGAAGACGATGTAGCCTTTGGTTTGGAAAATCAAGGACTAGACTATGATCTGATGGTAGAGCGAGTCCAGCAGGCATTAGAGCTTGTTGGCATGCAGGATTTTAAGGAGCGTGAACCAGCTCGTCTTTCCGGAGGGCAGAAACAGCGGGTAGCTGTTGCAGGTGTCGTAGCTCTGAGACCGGATATTATTATTTTGGACGAAGCAACTAGCATGCTGGATCCAGAGGGACGTTTGGATCTTATCCGAACCGTGAAAAAAATTAAAGATAGTAATCAGCTGACCGTCATTTCTATCACTCATGACCTGGATGAAATAGCCTTAAGCGACCGTGTTTTGGTCATGAAAGAGGGTCAGGTTGAGTCTACCGCTACTCCGAGAGAACTTTTTTCTCGAGAAGATTTGGAAGAGCTAGGATTGGATCAGCCGTTTGTTAATCAGGTAAAGGCGGCTTTGCGTCAGTCAGGGTTTCCTCTGCCAGACTCTTACTTAACAGAAAAAGAATTGCAGGATCAACTATGGGCATTACTCTCAAAAATGTAAGTTATACTTATCAAGCTGGCACCCCTTTTGAGGGACCAGCGCTTTTTGGAGTGGATTTGGAGATAAAATCGGGCAGTTATACAGCTCTTATCGGGCATACTGGCAGCGGTAAGTCAACCATTCTCCAGCTTTTAAATGGCTTGCTGGTTCCTAATCAGGGCAGTGTTGAAGTAGGCAGTACAGTCATCACGGCTGATTCTGTCAATAAAGACATTAAACAGGTGCGCAAGAAGGTCGGTCTAGTCTTTCAATTTCCGGAAAGTCAAGTTTTTGATGAAACAGTTTTGAAAGATGTGGCTTTTGGGCCTCAGAATTTTGGTGTTTCTAAGGAAGAAGCCGAAGCTTTGGCGCGTGAAAAATTGCACTTAGTCGGAATTTCTGAGGATTTGTTCAATCGCAGTCCTTTCGAACTTTCTGGTGGCCAGATGCGCAGGGTGGCCATAGCAGGTATACTGGCCATGGAGCCTGATATCTTGGTTTTGGATGAGCCGACAGCAGGACTTGATCCATCCGGTCGAAAAGAACTGATGAGGCTCTTTGAAGAGCTGCATCGTGCCGGTATGACAATTGTTTTGGTAACTCACCTAATGGATGATGTAGCCAACTTTGCTGATACAGTCTATGTTTTAGATAAGGGCAGAGTCGTCAAGAGCGGTCAGCCTGCTCAGGTCTTTCAGGATCTTGATTTTATGGAGAGTATTCAATTGGGTGTTCCCAAGATTACAAAATTTGCTCACGAATTGGCGGAGAAAGGGATGAATTTCTCGCACTATCCTATTACAATTGAAGAATTCAAGGAGATCTTGCATGGATAAGTTGATTTTAGGCCGCTATATTCCCGGAAATTCAATTATTCATCGTTTGGATCCGCGGAGCAAGTTGCTAGCGATGTTTCTTTTTATTCTATTAATTTTCTGGGCTAATAATCTTGTTACCAATCTGCTGTTGTTTGTTTTCGTTTTTAGTTTGGTCTTGCTGTCTAAGGTTCCTTTGAAGTTCTTTTTAAAAGGGATCCAGTCCATGGTTTTTATCATAGCTTTTACCACCTTGTTCCAGCTATTTTTGACCTCAGGAGGCGCTACAATTTTTCAGTTTGCTTTTATCAGAATTACAGAAGCAGGACTGTCACAGGCTGGTATTATTTTTAGCCGCTTTATTCTGATTATTTTCTTTTCTACTCTTCTGACTCTGACAACAACGCCCTTAAGCTTGTCCGATGCGGTTGAGTCTTTGCTGAAACCTCTGAAAGTTTTTAAGGTGCCAGCACATGAGATTGGCCTGATGCTCTCTATGAGCCTGCGCTTCGTTCCAACTTTGATGGATGATACTACTAGAATTATGAATGCCCAGAGGGCGCGTGGTGTTGACTTTGGCGAGGGAAAGCTTGTTCAAAAGGTTAAATCTATTATTCCCATTCTAATCCCTTTGTTTGCTTCCAGTTTTAAAAGGGCAGATGCTCTAGCAATCGCCATGGAAGCGCGCGGCTATAATGGAGGTGAAGGGCGGACACGTTTTCGCCGCTTGGCATGGAAAAGAAATGACAGCTTGGCTATTATTAGCTTACTTATATTAGGTGTTCTGCTTTATATATTGAAAAACTGACCTATTGTTTAAAGTGTTTTTAGAGAATAGTATAAGTTAAACTTGTCTATTTTTTGCTTGGTCAAAGAAAATATTTGGCAAAAAAGCTCTAAAAGTCTGTTTTTAACGTCTAAACTAAATGTTCTTGTAACGTTTGACTTGGTAATGTAACTTTTTGGTAATATTTTATGTGTAAGATAGTATTATCACCGAAAGGAGAATTACATTTTAATGAACAAAAAAACAGCAAAATGGACTTTAACAGGTGCAGTCGCTGCAGCGGCTTTCTTGGTTTCAGGTATTGCAAATGCTGAGACCTATACAGTTGAAGCCGGTGATACTTTATCAGCTATTGCTAACGAAAAAAATACAACTCTTGAGAAATTAGTAGAGTTAAACAAGATTGCAGATCCAAATCACATCCGTGTTGGTCAAATCTTGGAACTTGGAAATAGTGCCAAAACGTCTGAAACAAGCGTAGCAGCAACTGCAACTCCCGTAAATAATTATGCAGCACCTGCAGCAACAGCTAATTCAGCAGCAACTTCAGGAGGCCTTGTACTTAGCAATGGTAATACCGCTGGTGCAACTGGTTCTTATGCAGCATCACGTATGGCAGAAATGACTGGTGTTCCTGCATCAACTTGGGAAGCTATCATTGCCCGTGAATCAAATGGTCAAGTAGATGCTTACAACCCTTCAGGTGCTAGTGGTCTTTTCCAAACAATGCCAGGTTGGGGTTCAACAGCTACTGTTGATGATCAAATCCAATCAGCATATAGCGCCTATAGTGCTCAAGGACTTTCAGCTTGGGGTTACTAAGATAAAACTAAAAAAACCACAGAATCCCTGTGGTTTTTTTAGTTTACATAAAATTGACAATTTATAAGCAGAAAATGGTAGTGTAGATAAAGATTTAAAGATAACAATCTTATCTAGATTGACAGCTATGTAAAGTTATGAAAAGTGTTCGTTTAATATTTTTAAAATGTGTTTGGGAGAATGAGCCAGGAAATCTGCTCCATTTTCTAGTAACTCTTTTTGGCTGCCAAAGCCCCAAAGGACTCCTAGAGTTGAGATTCTTACTTCTTTACCGCCAATTATATCAAACTTTGTATCGCCTATAATTATGGTTTCTTCTGGATTTGCATCTAGTGTTTGCAGAGCTCGGCGCAGAACATCTGCTTTGTGAAATGAATCTGGCAGTGAGCCAAAAATATCATCAAATTGCTCAGAAATAGCTAGATTTGCTAATAAATCTTGTGCTGTGGGTTGATTCTTACTCGTTGTTACATAAATCTGATAACCAGCTTCTTTTAACTGTGTCAGCAATTCTGGTATCCCCTCATAGAGGCGGACATCCCAGATGCCTTTTTCCTTATAGAAACTGCGATAATAATTAATCGCTTCTGGAACTTGGCTTTCTTCAAGAACAGAGGCGAAGCTTACTTCCAGAGGCGGTCCCATAAAACTTTTTATAATACTTTCTTCAGGGCACTCTTTTCCAAGTTGTTTGAAGCTGTATTCAAAGGATTCTTGGATGCCCTTTGAACTGTCAACTAGGGTTCCATCCAAATCAAAGAAGATATATTTTAAATGACTCATCTTGTCTCCTTGTTTACTATCTAGTAAATCTACTTGACAAATTTGTCAAGGTTATTCTCCAAAGATTTCTTTTGAAAGTCTGCGGCCAGTTGGTGTTGTGGCTAGACCGCCTTCAGCTGTTTCTCTGAAAGCAGTAGGCAGACTTGACCCGACTTGATACATAGCGTCAATGACTTCGTCAACAGGAATTTTAGATTCGATTCCCGCAAGAGCCATATCAGCTGCAATAAAGGCGTAACTGGCTCCCATAGCATTTCGCTTGACACAAGGCACCTCCACTAGACCAGCTACTGGATCACAAATCAAGCCCAGCATGTTTTTAATGACAAAACAAATAGCTTGACTGGCTTGAAAAGGTGAACCTCCAGCAGCTAAAGCTAAAGCAGCTGCACTCATAGCAGAAGCGGAGCCAACCTCAGCTTGACAGCCACCTTCAGCACCCGAAATTGAGGCGTTATTGGCAATAACTAGGCCAAAAGCGCCTGCAGCTAATAAAAAGTTTAGCTGTTCTTCTTCTGAGAGTCCTAATTTTTCAATGGCTGATGTAAGAACAGCTGGCAGACAGCCAGCACTGCCGGCAGTAGGTGTTGCACAAACCAGTCCCATTTTAGCATTATGCTCATTGACAGCAATAGCATTTTTTGCAGCAGTCAGCACAGTGTGATCTGACAAAGCCTTTCCTGACTGAATATAGTGGTCAAGTTTTGCTGCGTCACCACCAGTCAATCCGCTGCGAGACTTGCTCTCATCAAGTCCAAGAAGGACAGAGGCTTTCATGACTTCCAGATTGCGACCCATCAGTCGCAGGACTTCATCTCTTTCACGACCAGTTAATTCATACTCGGTAGCAATCATCAATTCAGCAACATTTCCTTGGTAATCCAAGTCAGCTTGCTCTACCAATTCTTTGATGGAATAAAACATATTTTCTCCTATTTAAAGAAATTCACATTATGCAGATGAGGAATATTGCGAATCTCATCGATGGCTTCCTCGCAGCTACGGCTGTCAACTTCAATAATCATAATCGCTTTTTCTCCAGCCTTCTCACGTGTGACATTCATCTGAGCTATATTGATATTGTAGCGTGACAGAGCTTCGGTGACATGGGCAATCATGCCTGGGACATCTTGGTGGACAATAATGATGGTCGGAGTATTCATGCTCAGAGATACTGAAAAGCCATTCAACTCTGTTACCTGAATGTTGCCGCCACCGATAGAGACTCCAGTCACACTGATTGTTTTACGGTCATTTTTAATTGTAATCTTTGTCGTATTGGGGTGGGGAGCATTGCTGTTCTTTTGAATCGTCCAGACAATCTTGATACCGCGTTTATGGGCGATTTCAAGGCTGTTAGGAATCTCTGGATCATCTGTATCCATACCTAAAATCCCTGCTACAAGAGCTAAGTCAGTTCCGTGACCTCGGTAAGTTTTGGCAAAAGAGTTAAAGAGCTGGAATTCTACTTCTGTTGGCTCATCGTTAAAAATAGAGGAGACAATTTTTCCGATACGAACGGCGCCTGCTGTATGACTGCTTGATGGGCCTATCATCACAGGTCCGATAATATCAAAAACAGATTGAAATCTTAGTGAAGTCATGATTTCTCCTTGCAGCTTATTTATTATTTTCATTATAACAAAGTTAAGGGCTTTCTGCTGATTTTTTAAATGAATTAAAAGTACATATTATAAAATTTCGTTAGATAGGAAAGTAAGTGAGAAAATCAATATATTTACAAAATTGTAAACATAATTTACAGTTAATAAATTTAGTTAAATTTCTGATTTGTTTTCCTAGTCCTTTCGTGCTATAATAGGCCTTGCTCAAGCGACCTTCAATCGTTGAAAGCACAGCACGACCTTCAATCGTGAAATAACGAAAAGATGGGAGAACACAATGAGTGATAACTCTAAGATTCGTGTCGTTGTTGGTATGAGCGGAGGCGTCGATTCATCAGTAACTGCTTTGCTCTTAAAAGAGCAAGGTTATGATGTAATCGGCATCTTCATGAAAAACTGGGACGACACAGACGAATTTGGTGTCTGTACAGCCACAGAAGACTACAAGGATGTAGCTGCTGTTGCAGATCAGATTGGCATTCCTTACTACTCTGTCAACTTTGAAAAAGAGTACTGGGATCGCGTTTTTGAATACTTCTTGGCGGAATACCGAGCTGGTAGGACTCCAAATCCAGATGTCATGTGTAACAAGGAAATCAAGTTTAAAGCCTTCCTTGACTATGCCTTGACACTGGGTGCAGATTACGTTGCAACAGGTCACTATGCTCAGGTGAAGAGAGACCAAGATGGCTTGTTTCACATGCTGCGTGGCAAGGACAACAATAAGGATCAGACTTACTTCCTAAGCCAACTGTCACAGGAACAACTGCAAAAAACTATGTTTCCTCTGGGTCATTTAGAAAAGCCAGAAGTTCGAGCGATTGCTGAAAGAGCTGGTTTAGCTACCGCTAAGAAAAAAGACTCGACAGGTATTTGCTTCATTGGTGAGAAGAATTTTAAAGAATTTCTGAGTCAATATTTACCAGCCCAGCCTGGTCGAATGATGACCTTGGAAGGCCGAGATATGGGCCAGCATGCTGGGTTGATGTATTATACCATTGGCCAGCGAGGTGGTCTTGGAATTGGTGGTCAGCACGGCGGAGATAATGAGCCTTGGTTTGTTGTTGGAAAAGACCTCAGCCAAAATATTCTTTATGTGGGTCAGGGCTTTTATCATGACAATTTGATGTCAACCAGCCTTGACGCTAGTCAGGTTCATTTCACAAAAGAAATGCCAGAAGAATTTACTATGGAGTGTACAGCTAAGTTCCGTTATCGTCAGCCGGATTCTAAGGTGACAGTTACTGTAAAGGGTGACAAGGCAGTTGTCAACTTCGAACAACCACAAAGGGCTATTACTCCAGGTCAAGCAGTCGTCTTCTATGATGAAGATGAGTGCTTAGGTGGCGGTTTAATTGACAATGCCTACCGTGATGGCAAGGTTTGTCAGTATGTCTAACTGGAGTTAAATAAAAACGATGAGTTCTCAATTTTTTTATGCATTTATGGCATTTTTCGCTATAATGAACCCAATTTCAAATCTTCCTGCTTACATGGCTTTAGTAGCAGATGATAGTCAAAAAATTTCACGAAAAATTGCTTTTAGGAGTCTTTTGATTGCCTTTGTTATTGTAACTGTTTTTATCTTTTCAGGAGATTTCATTTTTAAAGTATTTGGAATTACAATTGTTTCTTTCAGAATTGCTGGTGGAATATTAGTGGCCGTTATCGGTTATCATATGATTAATGGTAATCATTCACCCAGCTATAAAGGAATGGAGCAGCAAGCAGTAAATTCAGATCCAATGTCTATTGCTATTTCTCCTCTTGCAATGCCACTTTTTGCGGGACCAGGTACAATTACAACTGCTTTAAGTCTGGCTAATGGAGGTTTGCAGAATCAACTGATAACCGTAGTTGCTTTTGCTCTACTATGTGTCATCACTTATCTCCTGTTAAGAAGTGCAAAACAAATTGCAGGCTTCTTGGGAGAAAATTTGATGAAAATTATAACGAAAATGATGGGACTTTTACTATTCTCGATAGGAATACAGATGATTATCGTCAGTGTGCAGACCTTGCTCAAACAGTGATTTGCATTGACAAAACGATTTGATTTGATAAAATAGCTTTAACAATAGTCATGATGGTCAAAGCTCATGGATGTTGCAGGCTTTTTTGTCCTGCACTTCTGGAGACTTGGCCTTTTTTGGTGAAAAAAAACGAAGGAAAAAGAAATGTCACACAATTTTACTGAAAGTTATGATATTATCGTGATTGGAGCAGGGCATGCTGGGGTTGAGGCATCGCTGGCTGCTAGTCGAATGGGTTGCAAGGTTCTTTTAGCAACCATCAATATTGAGATGCTGGCTTTTATGCCCTGCAATCCTTCTATCGGAGGGTCTGCTAAAGGGATTGTCGTTCGTGAAGTAGATGCTTTGGGTGGGGAGATGGCCAAGAATATTGACAAGAGCTATATCCAAATGAAGATGCTCAATACTGGTAAAGGACCCGCTGTTCGGGCTCTTCGGGCCCAGGCGGATAAGGAAGTTTACTCCAAAGAAATGCGGAAGACTGTTGAAAATCAAGAAAATCTGACTCTGCGGCAAACCATGATTAATGAAATCTTGGTAGAAGATGGTAAGGTCATTGGGGTTAAAACAGCGACCCATCAGGAGTATGCAGCTAAAGCTGTTATTGTTACGACTGGAACAGCTTTGCGGGGAGAAATTATTATTGGTGATCTCAAGTATTCATCTGGTCCAAACCATAGCTTAGCAGCCATTCCTTTAGCAGATAATCTGCGTGACCTAGGATTTGAAATTGGTCGTTTTAAAACTGGAACTCCTCCACGTGTTAAGGCGTCATCTATCAATTATGATGTGACTGAAATTCAGCCAGGTGATGAAAAAGCCAATCATTTCTCTTACACGTCTCGTGATGAGGACTATGTGAAAGATCAAGTGCCTTGCTGGTTGACTTATACCAATGCAGAAAGTCATGAAATTATCCAAAATAACCTGCATCGTGCTCCTATGTTTTCAGGTATCGTTAAGGGTGTGGGACCTCGCTATTGCCCGTCAATCGAGGATAAGATTGTCCGTTTTGCGGACAAGGAACGCCACCAGCTTTTCTTAGAACCTGAGGGTCGTGATACAGAAGAAGTTTATGTGCAGGGGTTGTCAACTAGTTTGCCAGAAGATGTGCAGAAGGACTTGGTTCACTCTATCAAGGGTCTAGAAAATGCTGAAATGATGCGGACAGGCTATGCCATTGAGTACGATATGATTATGCCTCACCAGTTACGGGCAACCTTGGAAACCAAGAAAATTTCTGGGCTCTTTACAGCAGGGCAGACCAATGGAACTTCTGGTTATGAAGAAGCCGCTGGTCAAGGGATTATTGCTGGGATTAATGCGGCCTTGAAGATCCAAGGGAAGCCGGAGTTAATCTTGAAGCGCAGTGATGGTTACATTGGAGTCATGATTGATGATTTAGTGACCAAGGGGACCGTTGAACCTTATCGCCTCTTGACTAGCCGAGCTGAGTACCGTTTGATTCTCCGTCATGACAATGCTGATATACGTTTGACAGAGATGGGACGGGAAATTGGTCTTGTAGATGATGAGCGCTGGGCTCGTTTCGAGATTAAAAAGAATCAATTTGATAATGAGATGAAGCGTTTGGAATCCATCAAGCTAAAACCTGTTAAGGAAACAAACGCTAAGGTAGAAGCGCTTGGCTTTAAGCCTCTGACGGATGCAGTAACTGCCAAAGAATTTATGCGGCGTCCGGAAGTGTCTTACCAAGATGTGGCTCAGTTCATTGGTCCGGCTGCAGAGGAGCTTGATGAGAAGATTATCGAGCTGATTGAGACAGAGATTAAGTACGAAGGCTATATTTCCAAAGCTCTTGATCAGGTTGAAAAGATGAAGCGCATGGAAGAGAAGCGGATTCCGGCTAATATTGACTGGGATGATATTGATTCGATTGCGACAGAAGCACGACAGAAGTTTAAGAAAATCAATCCAGAAACGATTGGTCAGGCTAGTCGTATTTCTGGTGTCAATCCAGCAGATATTTCTATTTTGATGGTTTACTTAGAAGGCAAGTCTAGAAGCATTTCTAAAAATCAAGCGAAGTAACTCTTGTAAAAGGCTTAGTTTCCTTTGGGAAGCAGCCTTTTTGTGTAAATTTACAAGAGGTTTACAAAATTGTAAACTTTGAAAGGCTGTTTTTCGCTTCCTTTACTTATTGGGAGAAATTCGCTTTTTTCTTGGATTTATGGTAAAATGGCGGAATAAGAGGTCTATGATGAAAAAATTTCGTTTTGCCCCAATTCACTTGGCGATGGCGGGTCTAATTTCCTTTATAATCTTAGCCATCTGTCTGAGGCTTTTTGGTGATAGTTTGGCCATGCTAGCTGCTCTCATGCTTGTGCTAGCTCTTTTGATTGTGCTTTTTATCCAGCAACAGAGAGTATCCGAGCTAGATGAGATTGAGCAGATTCATTATGTCAATCATCAAGCAGAAGGAAGCCTCGCTTCCTTGCTGGATAAGATGCCAGTTGGTGTCATTAAAATCAGTGAAGATAATGGTGATGTAGAGTGGTTTAATCCATATGCAGAACTGATTTTTACAACCGAAGATGGTGATTTTGATGCTGATATGCTCAAGAATATCATGAAGGCTGCTTATTCAGACTCTGGTCATTATGCTACGGTTGGAGACAAGAAATATTCGGTTTACTTGGACCGTGCATCCAGCGTGTTTTATTTTTTTGATGCATCCAATGAATATGAAGCCACTGTTGGTCTGGTGACAACACGCCCCGTAATCGGTATTATCTCGGTGGATAACTATGATGATTTGGAAGATGTCGTTTCTGATACAGATATCAGTCATATCAATAGCTTTGTAGCCAACTTCGTAGCAGAATTTTCTGAGCAGTTTCACATGTTTTACCGTCGGGTTAGCATGGATCGGTTCTATCTTTTTACGGATTATACAGTGCTGGAACAGCTGATGGAAAATAAATTTTCTATCATTGATCAATTTCGGACGGAAGCTAAAAATCGAGAGCTGTCACTGACACTCAGTATGGGCTTTTCTTATGGTGATGGCAATCATGATGAAATCGGTCGGGTCGCTCTGCTCAACCTCAACTTAGCTGAAGTTCGCGGTGGGGACCAGGCTGTTGTCAAAGAAAATAATGACAACATGAACCCAATCTTCTTTGGTGGAGGAACGGCTTCAGCTGTTAAGCGCACGCGCACCCGTACTCGGGCTATGATGACTGCGATCTCTGATAAGATTAAGAGTGTGGATCAGGTCTTTATAGTCGGACATAAAAATCTGGATATGGATGCCTTGGGCTCTTCTCTTGGTATGCAGCTCTTTGCTAGTAATATCATTGAGAAAGCTTATGTGGTTTATGATCCGTCCCAGATGGCTTCTGACATTGAGCGATCCATTACAAAGCTCCAGCAGGAAGGGGCTGACTATCTGGTGCCGCTTTCTGAAGCAGTAAATATGGTGACCAATCGGTCGCTCTTGATTATGGTTGACCACTCCAAGATATCTCTGACTCTGTCTAAGGATTTCTTTGATCAATTCAGTCAGATTATCGTAGTCGATCACCATCGTCGTGATGAAGATTTTCCGGAAAATGCTGTGATTGCCTATATCGAAAGTGGGGCTAGCAGTGCCAGTGAATTGGTAACGGAGCTGATTCAGTTCCAGAATTCTAAAAAGAACCGTCTCAGTAAGATGCAAGCCAGCATTCTCATGGCGGGTATCATGCTTGACACCAAAGGATTTTCATCTCGGGTCACCAGTCGGACCTTTGATGTGGCCAGCTATCTACGGACTCGGGGCAGTGACAGTGTTGTGATTCAGGATATTTCCGCTACGAATTTTGAGGAATATCGTGCGATTAATGAGCTGATTTTAAATGGCAAGAAGATTTTGCCTAATGTCATTGTAGCAGCTGGTCCAGAGGAGAACACTTATGATACGGTTGTCATCAGTAAGGCAGCTGATACCATGCTCTCCATGTCAGGAATTGAAGCTACTTTTGTCGTGAGCAAGAATACCAAAGGCTATGTGTCTATTTCGGCTCGCAGTCGCAGCAAGATCAATGTTCAGCGAATTATGGAAAAGCTGGGCGGTGGCGGTCATTTCAATCTAGCAGCAGCTCAAATTGAAGGTAAAACAGTTTCTGAGGTCCTTCAGTCGCTGAATCAAGAAATTATGGACCAAGTCATTAAAGAGGAAGTAATAATAGACGAGGAGAAAAAAGGATGAAAGTAATTTTTTTAGCAGATGTAAAAGGCAAGGGCAAAAAAGGCGAAATTAAGGAAATGCCGACTGGCTATGCTCAAAATTTTCTGATTAAGAAAAACTTAGCCAAGGAAGCAACAGCGCAGGCTATCGGTGAACTGCGCGGTAAGCAAAAGTCCGAAGAAAAAGCCCACGCAGAACTAGTGGCAGAAGCTCAGGCTATTAAGGCTAAGTTAGCAGAAGAAGCTACTCTTGTTGAATTTACTGAAAAAGTTGGTCCGGACGGCCGCACCTTTGGCTCTATTACCAGCAAGAAAATAGCAGAAGAGTTACAGAAGCAGTTTGGCATAAAAATTGACAAACGTCATATCAAGGTGGACTCACCGATTCGCTCCATTGGTCTGATAGATGTTCCAGTGAAGATTTATCAGGATATAACTGGGGTGATCCGTTTGCGGGTTAAAGAAGGATAATAGTGATTTGAAGGAAGGATTTACCGATGGCAGAGATTGATGAACTCCGAGCTCAGCCTCAGGATATTTTAGCGGAGCAGTCCGTCTTAGGAGCCATTTTCATTGATGAGAGCAAACTGGTCTTTGTTCGTGAGTATATTGAGCCTGCTGACTTCTTTAAGTATGCCAATCGCTTGATTTTCAAGGCTATGATTGACTTGGCTGACCGCGGGGATGCCATTGATGCAACGACGGTTCGCAATATTTTGGATAGTCAGGGTGATTTGCAGAATATCGGCGGTCTCAGCTACTTGGTGGAAGTGGTCAATTCTGTGCCAACCTCTGCCAATGCTGAATACTATGCTAAAATCGTTGCAGAAAAGGCCATTCTAAGGCGGCTGATTTCGCGTTTGACAGAGTCTATCAATCAAGCCTACGATGGTGACCGGCTGTCAGAGGAAATTATCGCCGGAGCTGAAAAAGCCCTGATTGATGTCAGTGAGACGGCCAATCGCAGTGGCTTTAAAAATATCCGTGATGTGCTGAATCTTAACTTTGGCAATCTGGAGGCTCGGTCTCTGCAGACATCAGATATCACTGGGATTGCGACTGGCTATCGTGAGTTGGACAAGATGACGACTGGTCTGCATGAGGAAGAATTAATCATTCTGGCGGCTCGGCCAGCGGTCGGAAAGACGGCCTTTGCTCTTAATATTGCTCAGAATATCGGAACCAAGCTGGATAAGACTGTAGCCATTTTCTCTCTGGAAATGGGGGCGGAGAGCTTGGTGGACCGGATGTTGGCTTCTGAAGGGGTGATTAACTCTCATTCCATTCGTACGGGGCAACTGACAGATGAAGAGTGGCAAAAATATACCATTGCGACAGCTAATCTGGCCAATGCTAGTATTTATATCGATGATACACCAGGGATTCGGATTACGGAGATTCGCTCGCGGGCTCGAAAACTGGCCCAGGAAACGGGTAATCTAGGGCTGGTCTTGATTGACTATCTGCAGCTGATTACAGGAACTGGTCGTGAAAATCGCCAGCAAGAAGTTTCGGAAATTTCCCGACAGTTGAAAATCTTGGCGAAGGAGCTCAAGGTACCGGTCATTGCGCTGAGTCAGCTCTCACGTGGCGTGGAACAGCGGCAGGATAAGAGACCAGTGCTGTCTGATATTCGGGAATCAGGTTCCATTGAGCAGGATGCGGATATCGTTGCCTTTCTTTACCGGGATGATTATTATGATCGAGCTGGTGAGGAGGAAGAAGGCATTCCCAACAACAAGGTTGAAGTCATTATCGAGAAAAACCGGAGTGGAGCGCGTGGTACAGTAGAGTTAATTTTCCAGAAAGAGTATAATAAATTCTCAAGTATTTCCAAAAGAGAGGACGAATAAAGATGAGTGATGCATTTACAGATGTGGCAAAAATGAAAAAAATCAAAGAAGATATCAAGGCGCATGAAGGACAAATCGTTGAGATGACGCTGGAAAACGGTCGTAAGCGCCAAAAAAGCAAGCAAGGCCGTCTTATTGAAGTTTATCCGTCTTTGTTTATCGTGGAATATTCCAATGAAGGCGGTCAGCCAGGGGAAATCTCCAATACCTATGTGGAGTCTTATACTTATTCTGACATTTTGACAGAAAAGAACCTCATCCGTTATTTTGATGAATAGAAAGGTCCAGCGGGCCTTTTTAGTTATTTCTAAATGAGCAGAGCAACAAAATGAGCAATTATGTAAGCTGAAAAATAGAGAAAACAGGTGGTCATCATGATTAAAAATTTGGTTTTTGATTTGGGCAATGTTCTGATTGAATGGAATTCTGAGAAAATCTTGACATATTTTGAACCTGAGAAAGAACGGCGGCAGGTTCTTAGACAGGCCATTTTTGAATCAGGTGTCTGGCATCAGACAGACAAGGGAGAGCTGAGTTTGAAAGAAGCCTGTGAGGAAGTCCTGGCTCAGTTGGACGTTTCCTATCATTCCGCCATTAAGAATATCTTTTATCATTGGTATGAGGTTGTGCATGTTTACAGTGATTTACAGGAAAGGATTCGGCTATGGGCTGACCAGGGCTATCGAATCTATATCTTGTCAACCACTTGTGAGATTTTTTATCATATTGAAAAAGCTGGTTTGTTGCCCATTTACCCACTGCTGTCAGGCTATATCCTTTCCTCAGAGGTCGGTGTTGTCAAGCCGGAAGCAGAGATTTACCAAAAGCTGTTGAAAAAGTATGGTTTGAATCCAGTAGAATCCGTCTTCATTGATGATATTCAGGCTAACTTAGATACGGCAGCTGAACTGGGCTTTGAAACCATTTTATCCACAAGTGAGACTGAGAATATCAGGGCTATGGAGACTTTGCTGGCTTTGAAAGGGAAGTTTGGCTGATTGATGATAGTTTGCTTTACTTATAGTTGAAAGGGAGTGAGCCCAAGCTCCAACCTTGACATTTGCTGATGATTGCGCTATCATAGTCCTATATATGGGAGTCTGTGTACAGTCTGAGAGGAAGTGTAAGCTTCGACCGCACCTGATCTGGGTAATGCCAGCGTAGGAAACATGCCTAAAAATTGTGGCATTTGTGCGCCTTTTCCATATATGGAAAAGGCCTTTTCTTTTATCATCTTTTCAAAAGCTTGATGATTGAAAGAATTGCAGGGCCCAAAATAAATGAAGGGAGGAAAACTAATCAATGAAAGCACTACAAAGGCTGATGCGGCAGCAAATCGGTCTCTTAGGGATGCTGGGTGTACTTGTCATCTGGCAGGTCATGGGCTGGCTCAAGCTCTTGCCCAAGTTTATCCTGCCGACACCTCTGGAAATTGGTCAGGCCTTTATCAGAGATGCTGGCTTTCTAGCAAGTCATAGCTGGGCCACCTTAAAAGTAGCCTTGCTGGGTTTAGTCTTGGGCGTCATCTTGGCTTGTATGCTAGCTATACTCATGGACAGCATGAGCTGGCTCAATGATCTGATTTATCCCATGATGGTCGTGGTGCAGACGATTCCGACCATTGCTTTGGCGCCAATTCTGGTTCTCTGGCTGGGTTATGGGATTTTGCCCAAGATTGTGCTCATTATTCTGACGACGACTTTTCCGATTATCGTCAGTATTCTGGACGGTTTTCGGCATTGTGACCGGGATACTCTGACTCTCTTTGAGCTTATGCAGGCCAATCGCTGGCAGATTCTCTGGCATTTTAAAATTCCAGCTAGTTTGCCTTATTTCTATGCGGGCTTGCGCGTCAGTGTTTCCTATGCCTTTATTACGACTGTGGTTTCTGAATGGTTGGGTGGTTTTGAAGGCTTGGGTGTTTATATGATCCAGTCTAAGAAGCTTTTCCAGTACGACACCATGTTTGCTATTATCATATTGGTTTCGGTTATCAGTCTTCTGGGGATGAAGCTGGTGGCTATCAGTGAAAAATATGTCATTAAGTGGAAATAGGAGCTCAGCTCTGCCATTTTCCAAAGAAAGAAAAGAGGATAATGATGAAAAAAAGTTATAAAGTGTTGCTGGCAGGCTTAGCTGCCGTATCAATCATTGGCCTAGCGGCTTGTGGTAAGTCAGGCTCAGAGTCTGCTAGTAAGGATAAAAAGATTGATTTTATCCTAGACTGGTCACCTAACACCAACCATACCGGCCTTTATGTGGCTCAGGAAAAGGGCTACTTCAAGGAAGCAGGCGTGGATGTGGATATCAAGTTGCCGCCTGAAGATAGCAGTTCGGACCTGATTATCAACGGCAAGGCGCCTTTTGGCATTTATTTCCAGGACTCTATGGCTAAAAAACTGGATAAGGGCGCAGAAATCACAGCTGTCGCGGCTATTGTAGAGCATAATACTTCGGGCATTATTTCCAAAAAATCTGCAGGGATTACTGGACCTAAGGACCTAGCTGGCAAGAAATACGGTACCTGGAATGATCCGGTGGAGCTGGGCATGCTCAAAACCTTGGTTGAAAGCCAAGGAGGTCAGTTTGATGAAGTGGAAAAAGTTCCCAACAACGATTCCAACTCAATTACGCCGATTGAAAATGGCTTGTTTGATGCATCGTGGATTTATCATGGCTGGGACGGCATCATGGCTCAAACTCAGGGCATGGATACAAATTTCTTTTATATGAAGGACTATGTAAAGGAGTTTGACTATTATTCTCCAGTCATCATTGCCAATAATGACTATCTCAAGAAGAATCCGGACGAGGCGAAAAAGGTCCTGCAGGCTATCAAGAAGGGCTATCAATATGCCATGGAGCACCCTGAAGAAGCGGCGGATATATTAATCAAGCATGCGCCAGAGCTGAAGAACAAGCGTGACTTTGTCTTGGCTTCTCAAAAATATTTGTCCGAGCAATATGCATCGGATAAGGACAAGTGGGGTCAGTTTGAGGCTAGCCGCTGGAATGCCTTTTACAAATGGGCCAAGGATAAGGGTATCGTGGACAATGACTTGAGAGATAAAGGATTTAGCAACGATTATATAAAATAATGACAGAAATTAAACTTGAAAATGTAAGTTATGCTTATGATGAGCAGCAGATTTTGAAGGACATCAACATACAGGTAGAAGCAGGCCAGGTCGTAGCAATCTTGGGGCCTAGCGGTGTTGGAAAGACGACCCTCTTTAATCTCATCGCTGGGATTTTGGAGGTCCAGTCGGGCAGGATTGTCCTAGATGGGCAGGAAAATCCTAAGGGCCGGGTGAGTTATATGCTGCAGAAGGACTTGCTGCTGGAGCACAAGACGGTGCTGGGTAATGTCATCTTGCCCCTCCTCATCCGAAAGGTATCCAAAAAGGAAGCGACGGAGCAGGCAACTCAGATTTTGAAGGAGTTCGGGCTCTTTGATGTGGCAGACAAGTATCCACATGAGCTGAGCGGGGGGATGCGGCAGCGCGTGGCTCTGCTGCGAACCTATATGTTCGGTCACAAGCTATTTCTTCTGGACGAGGCCTTTAGTGCTTTAGATGAGCTGACTAAGATGGAGCTACACGCTTGGTATCTGGATATTCACCGTAGGCTGGGTCTGACGACTCTCCTCATTACTCATAGCATCGAGGAAGCTCTGGCTCTCAGTGACCATATCTATATTCTGAAAAATCGGCCTGGGCAAATTGTTGCAGATCTACAATTGACTTGGTCAGACAGCGAGGATAAGGAACTGCAGAAGCTACGATATAAGCAGGAGATTTTAAAGATTTTGGGAATGTGAAGTAACTGCCTGAAATCCTTTACTTTCAAAACAACCTCAATCAAGCCAAAAGGCTTGATTTTTTGCATGAGACCCTTTACTTTTGACTTTATTCATGGTACAATAGCCTTTGTGTGAAATAGCAGCAGGAAAGCATGGAGCTCGTCAACAGAACATCAGCTATAAAAGTAGCCTTAGCTGTTTGGGCGAAAATGTTCTGCACGAATCAGGGCTTTCTAAGTGACTATTTCCTCAAAAATATTTTACAGGAGGACATTTTTATGTCACGTTATACAGGACCATCTTGGAAACAAGCTCGTCGTTTGGGTCTTTCTCTTACTGGTACAGGTAAAGAATTGGCTCGCCGTAACTATGTACCTGGTCAGCATGGACCAAACAACCGCAGCAAATTGTCAGAATATGGTTTGCAATTGGCTGAAAAGCAAAAACTTCGTTTCACTTATGGTGTAGGTGAAAAACAATTCCGTAACTTGTTTGTTCAAGCTTCAAAAATCAAAGAAGGAATCCTTGGTTTTAACTTCATGCTTCTCTTGGAGCGTCGCTTGGATAACGTTGTTTACCGTCTTGGTCTTGCGACTACTCGTCGTCAAGCTCGTCAATTCGTAAACCACGGTCACATCCTTGTTGACGGCAAACGCGTTGATATCCCATCATACCGCGTAACTCCAGGTCAAGTGATCTCAGTTCGTGAGAAATCATTGAAAGTGCCTGCAATCCTTGAAGCTGTTGAAGCAACTCTTGGACGTCCAGCATTCGTATCATTCGATGCTGAAAAATTAGAAGGTTCATTGACTCGCCTTCCAGAGCGCGATGAAATCAACCCAGAAATCAACGAAGCACTTATCGTTGAATTCTACAACAAAATGCTTTAATTTGTATTTGTTCAGAAGCCGGTTTCCCGGCTTCTTTTTTTATACTCTCAATGAATTAATTAGAGCTATTTCCAACTAAAAAATGTCAATGGATTGAGACAGCTGTTTGGGGAAATTATCTGATTTCTTTCTGCTCCTATCCAATCAGGTGAGACACCCAGTAAAGATTTTTTCCAGCTTTTTTAGGGAAGATTTGCTGAAATGGTGTATAATGGGGACAAGACAGAAACAGAAAATTATATGAAAGGAGTAGCGATGAAGGTTCTAGTGACAGGAGCGACTGGCTTTCTAGGAAAGTATGTTGTTGAAGAGCTGGCTGAACAAGGCTATCAGGTACGGGCTTTTGGCCGTAATCTGAAGGCTGGTCGGCAGTTAGAAGGTCCTTCAGTAGAGTTTTTTGCTGGTGATTTTACCAGAGAAGAAGAAATTTTTGCAGCCTGCGAAGGAGTGGATGCAGTGGTGCATGCTGGGGCTCTCTCAACGATTTGGGGACCCTGGGAGCAGTTTTATCAGACAAATGTAGTAGGAACCAAACTGGTTATGGAAGCTTGCCGGCATTTTGGAGTGCAACGACTGGTCTATATTTCCTCTCCGAGTGTTTATGCTGCGGCGCGTGATCAACTTGCTATCAAAGAAGAGGCTGCTCCACAGGAGAATGAGCTGAATTACTATATCAAAAGCAAGCTCATGGCTGAGCGGATTGTCCGAAGCTATCCTCAAGTTCCATCGGTTATCTTGCGCCCTAGAGGGCTTTTTGGTATTGGAGATACCAGTATCTTTCCTAGGATTCTGCGCTTAAGTCAAAAACTAGCGATTCCACTTATCAGAAATGGTCAGCAAATGATGGATATGACCTGTGTGGAAAACGTAGCCTTAGCTGTTCGTTTGGCTTTGGAAATACCAGAAGCACAAGGGCAGGTTTACAACATTACCAATGGAGAATCCCGTAGTTTCAAGGATATGCTGGATGAAGCTTTGGATGGTTTACAGGTTCGTAAACGTTATGTTCGATTGCCTGCTGCTTTTCTAGGTCTTCTGGCACAAGGATTTGAAAGCTTTTATCGCTTTTTTAACATTGAAAAAGAGCCACCTCTTACTCTTTACACCTATTACTTAATGCGTTACAGTCAAACGCTGGATATATCAGCAGCAGTAAGGGATTTGGGCTATCAACCCAAGTTGACAATCAGTGAAGGGATTGCAAAATATGTCCAACATTATCGAGAAAATTGAGTATCTTCAGCCTGGGCGCTGCAGCAGTCACTTGCAGCAGATGTTTAAGGGAGTTGCCAAGAAAAAAATGATTTTTCCAGCTGGTGTTTTCCTCTTGAAGCATCGTGAGAAAGGCTATATTCTCTACGACACTGGCTATTCTCCAGCTATTCTGAAGCCCAAGCTCAAATACTGGCTCTATGGTCTGGGAACGCCTGTAGATATGTCAGAAGAGGAGCGTATAGATCGTCTGCTTGAGCAAAAAGGAATTGCGCCAGAAGATATTTCTTATGTCATCTTGTCGCACTTGCATCCAGATCACATCGGCGGAGCTGCTTTCTTTCCCAAGGCCCGCTTCATTCTGACCAAGACCGTTTTCAAAACGTATCAGCATGCCAAACTGAAGGATTTGATTTTCAAGGAATTTCTTCCGCAGGATTTTGAGAGTCGGTTGGAAGTGGTGGAACCTCAGCAGGTCCAAGCAGAATTCCTCTATCGCAAGACAGTTGACTTGTTTGGCGATGGCAGTATATATCTGGCCTCAGTTGATGGGCATGCTGCTGGTCAAGCTTGTCTCTTTTTGCCAGATTATCATCTGTTTATCGGAGCTGATTTGTGCTGGGGCGTAGATCTGTTGCCGTATACGGAGCAGATGCGTTTCTTGCCGTCACTAATCCAGGATAACAAGGAAGAATACATGGCTGGTGTGGCCTTGCTTCGGCAGTTGCTTGCCGTTGGCTACCAGGTGCTAGTCAGTCATGATCCGGCTGAGAGAGTGGAGCGGATTTTGTATGAAACTAGGAACATTTCTAAAAACCTTTAGCGTCATGCGCTGGGGGCATCGATTTAAAGATCGAAAGGCTCTGGAACGATATCAAATCAAAGCTTTAGCAATCTATCGGGAATTTCTGCAGCAGGAATCACCTTATTTTAAATCAGGTATTCCAGCAGATTTTAAGATGAATAAGGCCTTTATGATGGAGCATTTCAATGAGCTCAATACTCAAGGGCTGGATCGTGATGAGTTACTAGCTTTGGCACTGGAGAGCGAGCGAACACGTGATTTTAGTCCCATGATAGGAGAGATTGCTGTTGGCTTGTCTTCAGGGACGTCCGGTCATCGAGGCTTGTTTGTCACCACTGAAAAGGAGCGCAGTATGTGGGCGGCAGCCATCTTGGCAAAGATGCTGCCTAAAGATAAACTCTTTGGGCACAAAATCGCCTTCTTTCTGCGGGCAGATAACCAACTCTATCAGACTGTCAATTCAGGCTTGATTTCTCTGGAGTATTTTGATACTTTTCAAGGAGCCGAAGAGCATGTAGAGCGTTTGAATGCTTACCAGCCAACGATTTTGGTGGCGCCAGCATCAATGCTCTTGGAGCTGGCTAAACAAGTCAAGGCAGGAAATTTGAAAATTGCCCCTAGCAAAGTCGTATCAGTGGCAGAGATTTTGGAAGAGCCAGACCGGCAGAGGATTCAAGCAGGATTTGGTCTGAAAAAGGTGGACCAGGTCTACCAAGCGACCGAGGGCTTCCTAGCCTGTAGCTGTTCCTACGGGAATCTTCATCTAAACGAAGACATTGTCCATGTAGATAAGCACTACTTGGATGATCGGCGTTTTTATCCTATTATCACGGACTTCAAGCGGACTTCTCAACCAATTTTTCAATATGAGCTGAATGATATCTTGGTGGAAAATCCTGAACCTTGCCCCTGCGGTTCGGTCTTTACACGGATTGACAGGATTGAGGGGCGCTCGGATGATATTTTCATTTTTGAAAATACCGCAGGTCAGTCGGTGGAGATCTTTCCGGACTTTATCCGCCGTTGTCTGCTCTTAGTTGATGCGATTGGAGAATACCAAGTCGCTCAGAAGCAGGACTATTCGCTGACCATTGCTATCGAACATCGTAGTCAGCAGCGAGAAGACGAGATTGTCCAGCAGTTTCAAAACTTAGCGACTGATAAAAGCTTTCTTATGCCGGCTATTTCTTTTGAAGATTATCAGCGGGACAGAGGTCGTAAGTTGAAACGAATTTATCGGGCTTAAGAATGCCCCAAGTGGAAAAATATATGAATCGGTGGCTCATACTCTTTGACAGTTTACCTAACTGCCGAGCAGCCCCAAGTCTGACAAGAAGGAGTTTAATATGACAGCAGTAAAGAATCATATAAAGATTGTTGGTTATGGTACGCATCTACCTAGAAATACTGTGACTTTTAAGGATCAGACCCGTTATCGAGTGGTGGAAAATGAAGAAACCCAGCTTTCCATGGAGGTCAAGGCGATTGAAAAAGCCCTGCAGCAAGCGGGCTTGACTATCAAAGACATTGATTGCATCGTGTCGGCCAGTGCGGTGGGCGTTCAGCCTATTCCCTGCACCGCTGCCCTGATTCACGAGTTGGTGGCTAAGGGCTTGTCCATTCCAGCCATGGATATCAATACGACCTGCACCAGCTTTATCTCAGCTTTGAGTCTCATGTCTCATTTGTTGGAGGCTGGTGAATATCAAAGAATCCTCATCGTGTCTAGTGAGGTTGGAAGTTTGGGTCTCAATCCCAATCAGAAGGAAAGTTTTGAGTTGTTCAGTGATGGTGCGGCTGCTTTGATTTTTGAAGCAACAGAGGAAGAGAGAGGTGTTATCTCCAGCCTGCAGCGGACCTGGTCTGAGGGAGCTCACGATACAGAGATTCGCGGTGGTTTGACATCATTTCAGCCTAAGGAGTATTCGGATGCTACCAAGACTCACTACATGTTTGACATGAATGGCAAGAAGATACTCTTGCTCTCTGCCAGAAAAATTCCGGAAATGTTTAAAGAATTTAAAGAAAAGAGTGGTCTCAGCCTATCTGACCTGGATTATATCATTCCGCATCAGGCGAGTCGTGCTCTGCCAATGGTCATGCGCAGCTTGGGTATTCCTGATGATAAATACCTTAATATTGTGCAAGACTATGGTAATATGGTGTCAGTAGCAGTGCCCTTTTCTCTCTGTTATGCTCTGGAGCGCAATCTAGTCAAGGAAGGGGACACCATCGCTCTGATGGGAACAGCAGCTGGTATGACAGTTAATATGCTGGCTATGAAATTATAATACAATAAAAATAGGGTGTACAGAACCTCTTTTAGTTTTGTACACCCTGTTTAATTTTTCAAAAATTTGAGTAGAAGTGTGCCCGATGGGCTTAAGCAACTTCTTATATCATTTTTAAAAGAAATTCTGCTATTTGTTCAGGGCTTTCTTTTTTTCCTCTGGAAACCCACATCTGGCAGACGCCGAAGAAGGCATTAGCGAGAAAGACCCGGCTGTATTCTTTTTCAAAATGATTGTAAATGCGATTGCTAAAGCGATCCTGAAGGCTATCAGCTAGCATCATCTGCAGCTTATGGCGCAGGAAATTTTGAATTTCTTTCGTTCCGTTTTCCGTCAGAAGAGCAGCTAAAAGCGGCTCTAGCTGGAGGAACTGAAAGACCTCCGTAATCGCAGTTTGAATATCCTCCTGATTGTTATCAAAAATATACCCCAGTTGATGAAAGAGGTTTTGCTGATAACGTTCAATCATATCGTACTTATCCTTGTAGTGAGTATAGAAACTACTACGGCTGATGCCAGCAGCTTGAGCTAGCTGGACAGTAGTGATATGGTCGAAGGACTGCTGATGCAGTAGTGAAACCATGGCTCTCTCAATAATAGCCTTGGTTTTTCGGCGTTTATTGCTTTCTAACATAAAATCTCCCTTTGAGGCTAAGCCTCAGTCTGCTCTTCAAACTAATAGCTATCATAGCAAACTACTTTTTCTTTTTCTCCATGTACTATTATATCAAATGTTTTTCAAGTGGAAAAGAGTTAAATTCTGAAAATAGGCATAGATAGGCAAAATTTTATTTTATTAGGTTTGTTAGACTGGTAAAATAATAAAGCCAAGACTTAAAGTAAAGTCTCGGCCTTCGTTTTGAGCATTATTTAAAGTAGAGGTAGTCGGGGTCGGGAGTGACGTAAAGCAACTCACCCTCTTGCGAGAAGATAATAGAAATTTGTTCATTTTTATAAGAGTAAATTGTGTAGGTGTTTTGTAACCTTGATGCTTGAGAAATATCAACTACACCTGCTAAGAAAGCACGCGCTTGTTCGGTGTTGATTTTTTGCTCCTGAACCAGCCTCTTCAGATTTTCTAATTCTTTGTTTTGGAAAGCTTCGTATTCAGAAGCGAGGTCGGTGCTTACTTTTTCTGGCTCGCCCAAAATACTTTTGACTTTTTCTTGGGTATATCCTTTAAATTCAGGAATTTGAGCTTCAAAACCGCCAGATTCATAGGATTGGTAATAAACCTTGGCATCGCCAGTCGCATAAATCTTATCTTTCTTAGCATGATCAGCATCTGCGGGAAGACCATCTGTGGTTTTTTCGGGCTCTTTTCTAGCATCTTGACTGGAACTGCTGGAAGATGAAGACTCTTTCGTTTCAGATTTCTTTTTGCTAGAACTATCTTTCTTTTCTAGCTTTCTGGCCTCAGAAGACTGAGCTGGACGATTTGACCTTTGTGGCAAAAACAAACTGCAGGCTGACAGCAGAAATAGTGCTGCAACTAGAGAAAATAAGCTAAATAGTGTTCTTTTTTTCATTGTCTTAAACCTTTCTTTACTATTCTCAATCTGACTTGAGCTATTGTCATGTGAGGCATCTGCTGGCAGCAGTGTTTCACATGGAACCCTATCATCAAGTTAAGAGCTCGATGCTTGACTCCATTTACCTCGCTTATCATTCTAACATAATACTGATTTTCTGTGTACCTACCTATGGAAGAATACCTTTTATTTACAGATTATTCAGGGATTAAAGACACTAGGACCAACTTATTCCGCTTCTCTACAATCTTTTTAAACAAAATTAGACACGGTGTCCAATTTTTAAAGAATAAACTTGTAATAATTTTCGATTGGTGTATAATCAATTTTATCTAAATTTGGACACTGTGTATAATTTTAGGAGGTAGACATGTTAAGAGAATGGAAAGCTATTTTAAAAAAGCCGACTTTTATCATTGTGATGTTAGGAGTCTCTTTGATTCCTGCCTTGTATAACGTTATTTTCTTGAGCTCCATGTGGGATCCGTATGGAAAGGTATCAGACTTGCCAGTGGCGGTCGTCAATCAGGATAAAGCTGTAACTGCTAATGGTAAGACCTTGTCTATAGGCGAGGATGTTGTTTCCAGCCTCAAGGAAAATAAAAATTTGGATTTTCACTTTGTCAGTAAAGAAGACGCTCAAAATGGTCTGGAAAAGGGTGATTACTACATGGTTGTGACGCTTCCAAGTGATTTATCTGAACGTGCAGCCAGTGTTTTGACAGATAATCCTCAGCAAATGAAGATTGACTATCAAACGTCTAGCGGCCACAGTTTTATTGCTGGTAAGATGAGTGATTCAGCTATGACTTCTTTGAAGCAGACGGTGGCGCAAAATGTGACGGATACTTATACGAGCGCCTTATTTAAGAATATGGGAGATCTAAAAACGGGATTGGTTAAGGCATCTGATGGTGCTCAGCAATTAGCATCTGGCAGTCAACAACTAGGTTCAGGCAGTCGGACAATTGCAGATAACTTAAGAACTCTGAATCAAGCTACGAGCAAATTATCGTCCGGTGCAGCTCAATTTAATACAGGACTACAGACTTATACTGGGAGTGTTGCACAAGTATCGTCTGGACTGGGTAGTTTGTCAAACGGGATACACACTTATGCAAATGGTGTAAGTACTGTGGCCGCAGGTGCAAATCAGCTGTCGGGTCGATCAGCAGACTTATTGGGTGGAGTCCAACAGCTTACTCAGTCAGGAGATGGAGTTCAGGCCTTATCAACAGGTGTAACGAATCTGAACACTGGCTTGGTTACATTAAAGTCATCGGTAGATACAACCTTAGCTAACAATCAGCAAAACGTGAATGATTTGGCAACTGGCTTGACTCAGTTGAATGCTAGTATTCAAGCTGCAGCAAGTGACTCAGCAGTGTCGACAAACAGCATTGAAGCTTCACTGACTAGCATAGCAGCATCCGCTCAAGCCATTATCAATAACAATCAAGATGCCAAGGCTGCAGCTTTGGCAAGTGTCCAAGGGACCAGTGCATATCAAGGCCTTTCTAGTGAGGCTAAGGCTGAGATTGATACAGCAGTCAGTGCTAGTCAAGCGGGAAGTGTTCAATCTGCTCAGGCAATTTTATCAGAGGTTGATACGATGAGGGCTTCTCTTGAAACGATAAAAGGCGCTAGTCAAACAAAACTTAGTCAGTTAGAAGGTGCATCAAATCAAGTTCTGCCACAGGCAGCTAACATGATCAATGGCCTTTATAATGGCTTATCAACGGTGAGCGCAGGTCTCGGTTCGGCAAGCGGAGGAGCCAATCAACTAGTTGCAGGTGTAGATACCCTAAATGAGAAACTAACGACTGGCGCAACACAATTGGAACAAGGGGTGACAAGCTATATCAATGCAGTCGGTCAGCTATCTGAGGGAACATCAGCTTTGGCAAGTAAGAACCCTGATTTGCTAGCAAATACAACAAAATTAGCAAACGGGGCAGCCCAATTAACAGATAAATCGCCAGAATTGACCTCTAGTTTCGGGAAATTAGCAGATGGGACCAATCAATTAGCGAGCGGCACAGAAAAGCTGGCTGATGGCAGCAGTGCTTTAACAGATAATCTCTCTGAACTTACTGTGGGAACGAGTGATTTGTCCAATGGCCTCTCAGATGCAGGTGATAAATTGTCGGCTGTTTCAACCAAGGAAGACAATG
This sequence comes from Streptococcus sanguinis, assembly GCF_900635155.1. NCBI lineage: Bacteria > Bacillati > Bacillota > Bacilli > Lactobacillales > Streptococcaceae > Streptococcus > Streptococcus sanguinis. The sequence continues at coordinate 2,313,774 of NZ_LR134002.1, read as the reverse complement.
CAAAAACTCTGGCAGATCCTTTGACACTGAGCAAGACAGATGAGAATAAGGTAGAGAAAAACGGCATTGGGATGGCGCCTTATATGATTTCAGTAGCTTTATTTGTGGCGGCTATTTCAACCAATATCATCTTTAGCACACTTCCATCGGGTCAAGAACCTAGGACGAAACGAGATTGGCTGAAGGCCCGTATAGAGGTAAATGGAGTCATTTCTGTCGTGGCGGGTGTTTTGGTCTATGGTGCTGTGCACTTGATAGGCCTATCTGCTAACCATGAGTGGGCAACCCTCGGTTTGATTGTCCTAGCCAGCATGACCTTTATGGCTCTTGTGACAGCTTTGGTTACTTGGGATAGCAAGCTTGGTGCCTTTGTTTCTCTGATTCTTTTGCTTTTACAGCTGGCTTCTAGTGCAGGAACCTATCCGCTAGAGCTGACTAGTAAGATTTTCCAAGTTATCAACCCTTGGCTGCCAATGAGCTATTCTGTATCGGGCTTACGCCAAACGATTTCCATGAATGGCCAAATAGGTACTCAGGTGCTCTTCCTTGCTTTTGTTTTAGTTCTTTTCATGGCGCTTGGTACTCTGGTCTATCGAGCAGATAAAAAACAGCTAGCTTAGGGCACGTGCTTTTATGAATCTGTAAAAATGTAGATGAAAAGTCTATCTGTAATTCTTTTACTTTTTCTCTAATCAACATCTCCTGAAAAGGGAGATGTTTTGTTTTCTTTAAGTTTTCTTTATCTTTCTTTTAAGTTTTCATCTTTAAAATTGCATTACATTCAAGAAAGATAGAGAAGGGAGGAGGCCATGGCAGAAAAATTTTTTCAAAATCATTTTCAGCGCTTTGAAACCAAATACATCATTTCTAAGGAAACCTTGCTGGATCTATTGCTAGAGTTTGAAGGCTATCTGGTGGAGGATGAGCGAGCTTATTCGACCATTAACAATCTCTACTACGATACGCCGTCTTATCAGCTCATTCGTGAGTCCTTGGAAAATCCTTGCTTTGACGAGAAGGTGCGCTTGCGAACCTATCAAGAGCATCCGACCGAGGATAGTCAAGTCTTTTTGGAAATCAAGAAAAAGACTGAGAATCTGGTAACCAAACGCCGTCTTGCAGCAGATTTGCTGACAGCGGAAGCCTATCTGGACGGAGATTACAGTCAGCTGACTGACCTTCAGATAGATAAGGAAATGGCCTGGATGACCCAGCATTTTGGCAACATTCAGCCCATGATGTATATCGGCTACAATCGTTATGCGATGAAAGGGATTGAGGATGAGCGGATTCGGATTACCTTTGATCACGACCTGACCTACCGTCCTTATGATCTGAGTCTCTTGGCTGGTCGTCATGGAGATTATCTCCTGCCAGCCGACCACGTGATTATGGAAGTTAAGATTCCAGAAGCTTGTCTGCTATGGCTGAGCTAGATCATGGATCGCTACCAGCTGTCTCCGAGCTCTTTCTCCAAATATGGTTTTGCTTACAAAAAGTTAAACAGTATCAGCAGCAAATAAAATAGATAGGAAAAGAAAAATGAAACAATCAAAATCAATCCTTAAAAAAATTAAATTGATGATTCCACTGGTCTTGATGACAGCAGTGCTGGGAGCATGCAGTTCAAACGCCAGCAGCTCTACAGCTTCAAGCACTACCCAAACTGCTAATGCTACCAGTACCAGTCAGACCAAGACCAATACTTCTGATTACTTTGCTTCAGAAGACTCAGATGCTTCTTATGATGAGTCCAAGGCGACGACCATCAGCCTGAGTGGCTCTAGTGCTAAGACCTCTGGTGACGGCGCTAGTGTCTCCGGCTCTACCGTGAAAATCTCTGAGGCTGGGACCTATGTCGTTTCCGGAACGAGTGAAAATGTGCAGATTCTCGTCAAAGCAGGTGATAGCGACAAGGTCCAAATCGTCCTAAATGGTGTAACCATGAGCGGGACAGATGCAGCTATTCTAGTAGAAAATGCGGGTAGAACAAGCCTAACTCTGGCTGACGGCAGCCAAAACACCATCTCAGACTCATCAAATCATAGCAATACGGATGCAGATGCAGCTATCTATAGTAACTCTGATCTGACTCTCAATGGCTCTGGAAGTCTGACAGTTGACGGCAAGTATGAAACAGCGATTAAGTCTGAGCAGACCTTGCGGGTAACAAGTGGAAATTATACACTCAAGGCAGCTAAGAATGGTCTGTCTGCAGCTTCAGCCATTAATATCAAGGACGCTACTATCGATATCACAGCGACAGAAGATGCCATCCATGCAGACAATGATGAAGATACTTCTCTGGGGAATCTTTATATCCAGTCTGGCACCATCACGATTAATGCTGGTGATGATGGTCTGCACGCGAGCAATATCGCTTTGATTGATGGTGGAACAATTACGGTTTCTAAGAGTGTAGAAGCTCTGGAAGGAACCAATGTTACCATTAACGGCGGCAAGCTGGACCTTTATGCGACAGATGATGGTATCAATGCAGCTAGTGATGTAACTGGAGCTGATATCTTTATTAAGATTACCGGTGGCGATATCAAGGTCGAGGTCGGTGAAGGCGATACAGATGCTATCGACTCCAACGGCGATGTCATCATGTCAGGAGGAAACTTAGACATTACTTCTACGGTATCTGCCTTTGACTTTGATGGAACGGCTACCTACACTGGCGGTACCATCACGGTCAATGGTGAAAGCCGAACAGAAATCACAGCAGACGGACCTGGCGCTGGTGGACCTGGTGGCAGCGGTGCCCCAGGCGGTAAAGGCGGTTTTGGTGGACGATAAAAATGCCGATGAGATAATAATGAAATAGTGCCTAATGAAAGAGAAGAATCCTCATTCCAGCTGGAATGAGGATTTCTTGCTATTCATCAATTCTGATAGATAATTTTTCTGTATCCACGGTCACCTGAGAACCGATGGTAATGGTAAAGAGTGGCTGAGTATGGGCAAAGTCCAAGTCGTAGAGGACAGGAATTTGTTTGAGAATTGGATGTTTGTCCAAGATATAAAGGAGCAGCTCCTCTGTCATCTCACATTCTTTTGGAAAGCGGCCGATGAGAAGGGCCTGCGGGTTAGGATAGGCCTGAAGGAGGGCAGCTAGATTGCGTTCAAACTCCACATAATTATCTTCCTCGGCTTCCTCAATAAAAAGGACATAGTTTTCATCTGTCGGGGCATAGGGCGTGCCGCGCAGGAGTGAGAAGGTGGAGAGATTGCCGCCGATAGCAGTGGCTTGGGCTTGCCCATGGTGATAAACTTTCCACTCAGTTTCATGGAAGGTCAGTGGGGCATCGGGCAGGTACCAAGCATTGTCGCCCCATTTTTCACTAGGAGTCAATTCATAAGAAGTCTGGCTGACGGCCTTGAGCCAGCTCTCGGTCTGATAGTCCTGTAAGGCTTCCATCTTAAAGCTAGAGTAGGACGGTTCCATATAAGTTTTCATGCCGGTCTTGCTATAAATAGCGTTGAGCAAGGCTGTTGTGTCTGAGTAGCCGCAGAAAATCTTAGGATTTCTAGCAATCAATTCAAAGTCCAGATAGGGCAGGAGCTCATTGCAGTTGAAACCGCCGATGGTGGCCAGAATAGCATCAACGGAGTCATCTGAAAAGGCAGCATGGATGTCTGCCACCCGGCTTTCGATGGAGGCAGAGCCTAACATATCATTTTCCAGATAATGTTCCGAAAAAGACACGGTAAATCCTAACTTTTCTAAGCGCTCCTTGGCGGCTAGATTGGCCTCAAAGCCACCGATGTGTTCGATGGACGACGAAGGGCTGACGACCCGAATGTGCATGCCAGGTGTGAGTTTTTTCATAGGAACCTCCTTGTGATAAATTTTTATAGAATATCATAGCACAAAGGCCAAGGCCTGTAAAGCAATCTTAGGGCATTGTGGAAATTTTTATCAAAAAAGGGAGTCGCTGAGGACTCCCTGATTGTATATATTCTTTTCTATGATTTATTCGCTGAGCTTAATGCTACCGCTTTGGGCGCTGGCAGTAAGTGTAGTTGTCGGATTTTCGACTTTACGGATGGCAGAGTCGCCAAGTTCATCGCCTTTGGTGTGCTCTACATTCATACCACTAGGGATGTCAATTTCACCTAGATTCGTTTTCAGATCAAAGGATAGCTGCGACAAACTGCCAGAAACCAGATGCAGATTAATATCGCCCAATTGGTCAGTGATAGAGATTGTACCAGCTAATTCCAATCGTTCGGAGTTCAGTGAGCCGCTTGAGGTTTTCAGAGTGCTGTCGGAGATTTTGCTCGAGTTTAGGTTGACATCTCCCAGAGAGTTTGCTATTTCGCCCGATGCGAACTGGCTGTTGTTCAGAGTGATGGTACCCGAAGAATCAATGATTTTTCCAGAGCTAATCTGACTGTTATTGAAGGTAATCTCTCCCAGAGAGTTCTTAAATTTACCAGATGCGAATTGGCTATCATTCACAGTCAACGAGCCATTGGATAGAGAGAAGTCAGCATTTTTGGCTGATAGATTGGACAGCGTAACATCTCCTAATGACGAACTGCCGCTGAATGTCTCAAGCTTGGTCCCCTTGGGCAGGGAAAGCTGCACAGTACGCTTCCCCTGAGATTCTTGGTCAAATAAGCTGAGTAAGGAGCGGATGCCAGCGCTTATGTGGAAGGAGCCTGCACCATCTTCCTTGATGTTTAAGTTTCCGTTTTCAGAACTTGTTGTGATTTTTCCAAGCGAGCTTCCATCAATCTGATAGTTACCATCGCTTTGGTAATAGGTCAAGTGAGCCTTGTCATCAGGAGATTCACTGATGACGAGGTTTCTAGCCGCTAAGTTAATATTTAGGGAAGAAAGATCAGAGAAACTTTCTTCTTTTTTCGTTAGTTTTACCTTGCTTTTGGCAGAATTGACCAAGTCGTTGACACCGCCTGTAATGGAGCCGATAGTTGTCAAGGCTCCACCAAAGAGACAGGCTAGAATAGCTGCGGATAAAAGAGGTTTTTTCAATTTGATGTTAGCCATGACGTGCTCCTTTCTTTGCGAAAAGTTGAGCTAGTTTGACAAAGCCAGCCTTGCCAAACTGAGTAACAGGAGAAATGCCTGCGTAGAAGATGCCGGACAGTCCCAGAGCTAGAACACTGAGCCCCAGAGTGAACAGGAAGGCCGGGATCGATGTCGTCAGTCCTACTGTCAAAGTGTCCCAGATCAGGCTGATTCCAAAAATAAAGAAGGCAAAGGCACCTATAGCCATGACTAGAGCAAAGATAAAGACTAAGAGGAAGAAAACGAAAGTCAAAAGTGCTGCTACTATAAAGAGTGGAATAGCCAAAGGTGCTGCCAAAATGGATAGGATAGCAATCTGGACGATGTTCTTAGTGTTTTTTGATGAACTGCTGTCTTGATTATCTTCCTCGACTTTTTTGTCCAAAAGATTCAACATAATCTCGTGGGCCGCTTCCTTTGGGCTGCCTAGCTCAGCAATAGCGGTTTCCTCGCCCTCTGGGCCTACCTCGTCGAAGTATTCAGTGAAGTAATCCATAGCTTCCTGATAGTCCTTGCGTGGCAGTTTTTTCAGATATTTTTCTAGCTCAGCTAGATACTCGGTTCTTGTCATGACGGATGCTCCCTTCTATGATACCGCTGATGGTCGTAGTATAAGTTTGCCACTCTTCTTTTAGAGTGAGTAGATGTTCATGCCCGTAGGCAGTGAGTGAATAGTATTTTCGTTTTCGTCCTTGGTACTCCTGCGAATAAGTCGTGAGGCAGTCATTTTGCTCCAGCTTCTTCAGAATAGGGTAAAGTGTTGATTCTTTGATATTGGCAATCAGCTTAATCGTTTGGCTGATTTCATAACCGTAGGAATCGTCTTTTTCAAGGATGGCTAAGATGAGAAACTCAATCAAAGCCGATGATGTGGGGAAAGACATAGGACCACCTCCTTGTGTAAAATATTTATATATAATCTTTCTATATATAGTCTACAACCTCTTAGGAAAAAAGTCAAGCAAAATATATAAAATTTTTATATATTTTTTGAAAATGCCTTTTTATGGTTATTTATAAGGTGCATCAAAGTACCTTTCTTCCTTATAAGAACTTTACATCTTCCTTAGCTTTTGTGTTGAAAACATCTTCCATAAAATGGTAAAATGGTGTAAGTCTAACTAAAAATATAAGAGAGATCTATGAAAAAACATCAAACCCTATATAAATTTTTGGGCCAAACCCTACTATATTTTGTTATCTTTCTGGCCTTACTTTATTTCTTTAGCTATCTGGGTCAGGGTCAGGGTGGCTTTATCTATAATGAATTTTAATGTGAGAGAGTAGGAAATAATGTCAAATAAAGTGATACATGATATGATTGAAGCGATTGAGCATTTTGCTCAGGTGCAGCCGGATTTTCCGGTCTATGATATTTTAGGTCAAGTTCATACTTATGGCGATTTAAAGAAGGATTCCGATTCGTTGGCGGCTCATATTGACCGTTTGGGACTTCCTGACAAGTCTCCGGTTGTGGTCTTTGGCGGTCAGGAATACGAAATGCTGGCTACTTTTGTGGCCTTGACCAAGTCTGGTCATGCCTACATTCCTATTGACAGCCACTCAGCCTTGGAGCGCGTGGCAGCGATTGTGGAAGTTGCTGAGCCAAGTTTGATTATTGCCATCAATGATTTTCCGCTGGCAAATGTAGCAGCGCCTATTTTTAGTGCGGAGCAAGTTCAGACAGCCTTCAGAGAGGGAGCGTCCTATGAACTGAGCCATCCGGTGCAAGGAGATGATAATTATTACATTATTTTCACATCGGGAACGACTGGTAAACCTAAGGGAGTGCAGATTTCTCACAATAATTTGCTCAGCTTTACGAATTGGATGATTACAGATAAGGAGTTTGCGACTCCGGCTCGTCCTCAAATGTTGGCTCAGCCGCCTTATTCTTTTGACTTGTCAGTCATGTACTGGGCGCCGACTTTGGCCTTAGGAGGGACTCTTTTTGCCCTACCTTCGGCTGTGACTCAGGATTTCAAGCAGCTGTTTGAGACGATTCTCAGTCTGCCTATTGCTATCTGGACTTCGACACCTTCCTTCGCGGATATGGCCTTGCTGTCGGATGACTTTAACAGCCAGAAGCTACCTCAGCTGACACATTTCTATTTTGACGGCGAGGAGTTGACAGTCAAGACAGCTCAGAAGCTGCGCGATCGCTTCCCTCAAGCTCGCATTATCAATGCCTATGGTCCGACTGAGGCAACAGTGGCCCTGTCTGCAGTAGCAGTGACAGATGAGATGCTGCAAAATTGCAAGCGCCTGCCGATTGGCTATACCAAGGCGGACTCTCCTACCTTTGTCATTGATGAAGAGGGACAGAAGGTACCGAATGGCCAGCAGGGAGAAATCATCGTCTGCGGTCCAGCAGTATCTAAGGGCTATCTGAATAATCCTGAGAAGACAGCGGAGGCTTTCTTTAAATTTGAAGGTCTGCCAGCCTATCATACGGGAGATGTCGGCTCAATGACAGATGAAGGTCTGCTGCTCTACGGTGGCCGGATGGACTTCCAGATCAAGTTTAATGGTTTCCGTATTGAGCTGGAGGATGTGTCTCAGAACCTGAACAAATCGAAATACGTTGAATCTGCAGTGGCTGTGCCCCGCTACAACAAGGACCACAAGGTTCAAAATCTGCTGGCCTATGTCATTCTCAAAGACGGTGTGGCTGAGCAGTTTGAGCGAGAAATCGATATTACCAAGGCAATCAAGGAAGATCTGCAGGATATCATGATGTCCTATATGATGCCGTCCAAGTTCCTCTATCGAGAGACCCTGCCTCTGACTCCAAATGGCAAGATTGACATCAAGGGGCTGATTAGCGAGGTCAATAAGCGATGATGGATTTCTTGAAACAGCTGCCTCACTTGGAACCCTACGGCAATCCAGTTTACTTTGTCTATATCGTTCTAGCAGTTCTGCCAATCTTTGTTGGACTTTTCTTTAAGAAACGTTTCCCCCTTTATGAAGCCTTGGTCAGTTTGGTCTTTATCATCCTGATGCTGACAGGTCCCAGTCTGGCGCAGCTTTGTGCTCTGCTGGGCTATGTTATCTGGCAGATAGTCTGGGTTTATTCATACAAGTTCTATCGCCGGTCGCGGGACAGCAAGTGGATCTTTTATCTGCATACCTTGCTGGCGGTTCTGCCGCTTGTGCTTGTCAAGGTAGAGCCCGCAATCAGCGGCCATCAATCTCTCTTTGGCTTTTTGGGGATTTCCTATCTGACCTTTCGCTCGGTAGGGATGATGATTGAGATGCGGGATGGAGTTTTGACAGAGTTCACACTCTGGGAGTTCCTGCGTTTCCTGCTCTTCATGCCGACCTTTTCGAGTGGCCCCATTGATCGTTTCAAGCGTTTCAATGAAGACTATTTGAACATTCCTGAGCGAGATGAGCTGCTGGATATGCTGGAGCAGTCTGTCAAGTATATCATGCTAGGTTTCCTTTATAAATTTATCCTGGCCCATATCTTTGGACATCTCTTGCTGGGGCATGTCAAGACCTATGCTCTCTATACCGGCGGTTTCTTTAATCTGGGAACTCTGGGCGTCATGTATGTCTTTGGTCTGGATCTCTTCTTTGACTTTGCCGGTTATTCGATGTTTGCGCTAGCTATTTCCAATCTCATGGGAATCAAGAGCCCTATCAACTTTGATAAGCCTTTTCTCTCACGCGATTTGAAAGAATTTTGGAATCGCTGGCACATGAGTCTGTCCTTTTGGTTCCGTGATTTTGTCTTTATGCGGTTGGTCATGGTGCTGATGCGCAATAAGGTCTTTAAAAACCGCAATACGACATCCAGTGTGGCCTATCTGATCAACATGCTGATTATGGGCTTCTGGCATGGCGTGACCTGGTACTATATCGCCTATGGTCTCTTTCATGGAGCTGGTCTGGTCGTCAATGATGCCTGGCTGCGCAAGAAGAAAACGCTAAACAAAGAGCGCAAGGCCAAAGGGCTTCCGCCTCTGCCAGACAATAAATGGACCCAAGCTTTGGGGATTGTGGTAACCTTTCACGCAGTCATGTTCTCATTTTTAATCTTTTCTGGATTTTTAAATGAGCTTTGGTTTAAAAAATAAAAATGAATGAGGAAGAAAAATGGATATAAAAGCAGAAGTAATTGAAATTATTGAAGAACTATTTATGGAAGATGTGTCAGACATGATGGACGAGGATTTGTTTGACGCTGGTGTCCTAGACAGTATGGGAACGGTCGAGCTGATTGTTGAGCTGGAAAACCGTTTTGACATCCGCGTGCCAGTGTCAGAGTTTGGCCGCGATGACTGGAACACAGCCAACAAAATCGTTGAAGGCGTAACGGAGCTTCGCAATGCTTAAACGACTCTGGCTGATTCTGGGGCCTGTTTTCTGCGCCATGGTCATGGTTGCCCTGCTCTTTTTCTTCTATCCGCTTGATAAAAAGCATGATATAGAAGCAGAGAAGCGCTCGGCAGTGACCCTGACAGCAGAAAATTTCAAGAGCCGCAGTAAGAAGGTGACAGCTTTGACCGATAAGAAGATGCGCTTTGTGCCCTTCTTTGGATCTAGCGAATGGCTGCGCTTTGATAGCATGCATCCGGCAGTGCTGGCTGAGAAATATGACCGCTCCTACCGTCCCTATTTTCTAGGACAGCGCGGGGCAGCATCATTTAATCAGTACTTTGGTATGCAGCAGATGTCCTCTGAGTTGGAGGGACAAACGGCGGTTTATGTGGTGTCGCCCCAGTGGTTTACCAAGACCGGCTATGATGCTTCGGCCTTTCAGCAGTACTTCAACAGCGATCAGCTGACGGCTTATCTGTCTCAGCAGCAGGGAGATGCGGCGGCACAATATGCAGCCCAGCGCCTCCTTCAGCTCTATCCAGATGTTGCTATGGCAGAGAGCGTCCAGAAGCTGTCTGAAGGTAAAAAGCTGAGCAGCTTTGAAGAGCGCCATATTGAGATGATGGCTCATCTTAATGAGCGCCAAGATGCTTTTTTTAGCAACTTTGCTGCCCTTAATAATGAAAATTATGACCAGCGAATTTTGCCTTATATGGCGGATCTGCCAGATACCTTCTCCTATAAAGCTTTGGAAGAGATTGCCACGGCAGAAGCCAAGAAGAAGACCAATAACAACCAATTCGGCATAGACAATCAATTTTACAAGACCCGTCTGGCCGGCAAGGTTGCTAAGCTCAGAGGTTTTCAAACCAAGCAATCTTATGAAAAATCCCCTGAGTACAACGACTTGCAGCTGGTTCTGGACCAGTTCGCCAAGTCAAAGACCAATGTCATCTTCATCATTCCACCGGTCAATTCTAAGTGGATGGAGTATACAGGTCTCAGTCCTGAAATGTACCAGCGGACGGTGGCTAAGATTCGCTACCAGCTGGAAAGTCAGGGTTTTACCAACATTGCTGACTTTTCTAAGGACGGCGACAAGCCTTACTTCATGCAGGATACTATTCACATGGGCTGGAATGGCTGGCTGGCCTTTGACAAGGCGGTTGATCCTTTTGTAGCCAATCCACAGCCGGCGCCAAACTACCAGATGAATGACCGCTTCTTCAGCAAGGAATGGTCTCAGTATACTGGCAAACCAGAAGAATTCAAATAAGGTTGGGACTTTCCAGCCTTATTTTTATAAAGGAGGAAAGATGAAGATTCGTTTGTCCCAAACAGAAGATATCCCAGCCATTATGGCGATTTATGATGTGGCCCGTCAGTTCATGAAAGACCAGGGCAATCCGACTCAGTGGGATGGAGGCTATCCCAGCGTGGGCTTGATTGAGGAAGATATTGTGGCTGGCCACTCCTTTGTTGTCGAGGAAGATGGGCAGCTAGTTGGCACCTTTGCTTTTATCATTGGAGAAGACCCGACCTATCAGGTCATCGAAAAGGGAGCCTGGCATTTTACGGAGCCTTACGGCACCATTCACCGCATCGCTTCGAACGGGCAAGTCAGAGGTCTATCCCGTCAGGTCTTTGATTTTTGCTGCCAGCAGATTCCCTATTTGCGAATCGATACCCATGCGGACAATCAGGCTATGCAGGCAGCAGTGCTGAACTACGGCTTTAGTGAGTGCGGCATTATTTATGTGGCAGACGGCAGTTCTCGCCTGGCTTATGATTATCATCAATAAAAAAATCTGCTCAAGGGCAGATTTTTTAGGTTATATCAAAACATACTTTTTTAAAGCTTCTGCGACCCCGTGCTCATTGTTGCTTTTGGTGACGGTTTTTGCCTTGGTTTTGACTGCTTCAGGGGCATTGCCCATAGCGACTCCGAGTCCAGCTAGTTGCAGCATAGGAAGGTCATTGAAGTTGTCTCCGATTGTCATGACCTGCTCTAGAGGCACTTGGTAGTGCTGGGCAATTTCGTACAGGGCTTGCTCCTTGGAGACATGTTTGGCCGTGACTTCCATGTAGTTGTCCTTAGAGAGATAAAAGGCTGTCTTGGGAAAGTCCAAGGTCTGCAAGTAGTCATGGAGTTTCTGGATGATAGGCGCTTTATCGATAAGAAGTAGCTTGTGGACGGGCATTTGCGCATCTAGTACTGGCATTAGTACATTCTGAATCATCGGCTGCTCCCCTGTAATAGCTGCCTCTATCTGTACCCACTTATCCAAACGATCGGCAATCCAATCCTTGCCGGAATAGAGATTGATGGACACGCTAGGAAATTCAGCCTTGACTAGCTCCAGAAAAGTACGGATTTCTTCCTTATCCAGAGGGTGCTCGATAATGGTCTCGTAAGCTTGTGGGTCGCCCTTGATGACTAGAGCGCCATTGTAGCAGGCCAGCGGATTATCTCCCAGTCCCAGCTCACGCGCAATCGGCTCCATACCAAGAGGAGAACGTGCGGAAGCGAGGACGAAAGGGATTTTTTCTCGGTTTAGTAGAGGAATCATATCCTTGAGCTTAGGATCCACTTGGTGCTGATCGTCCAAAATGGTGCCGTCAATGTCGCTAATAATCAGGCGAATCGCTTGTTTTGTCATGGGTCGTCCTCCTATGTGTCTAATGGATCGATTTAATAAATTATTTTAACCTTGTCTCCAAGCAGTTTTTGGACTTCAGGGCTGGGCTCTTGGTCCGTGATCCAGTAGTCAAAGTCGCTGACAGGACCTAGTATGTACTTAGACTCTTTCTGCCATTTGTCTTGCTCGGCCAGCAGGATTTTAGTCTTGGCGTGCTTCAAAGCCAGTTTTTTCAGGTGAGCATCGGCCTTGTCTTCGAAGCTGACTAGACCATCAGAGACACTAGCTGCACCGATAAAGGCAATGTCAAAGGAAATTTGCTGCAGCAGCTCTGCTTCATTGAGCGCGTAGTAGAATCGGTTTTTAGGATAAAATTTTCCGCCTAAGAGGTGAAAGTCCACTTTGTCCTGAGTGCTCAGCATGATTGCATTATCCAGAGAATGAGAGTAGATTGTCATAGGCTCCTTGATGCGCTGAGCCAGATGGAGAACGATGGTTGAGACATCAAAGAAAGCAATCTGCCCCGGCTTGAGAAAGCCATGAGCCTTCTGAGCAATAGCCTTTTTTTCTTGACTTAGTTGGTTGATACGGTCGTTAAAGGACGGGATTTGCCGGCTAGTATCCAGCGGGATAATGCCTCCGTGGGTGCGCTGCACAAGCCTACGCTCGCTCAAAATCGAAAAATCTCGCCGAATAGTATCTTTAGAAACCTGAAAATGCTCAATCATATCCTTGGCTGACAGCTGTTTTTTCTCAGCCAAGAGCTCTAAAATTTCAGCTAAGCGTTGTTCTTGATACATGCTTGTCCCTCCTTGCTTTTCTGAATAGAGTATAACACGACAGATAAGTTTTTACAAGCCTTTTTAATGTTTTACAAGTTTTTTTGAAATGCACAGGAAAAATTCAAAAAACCGAGCAAAACTCGGTTTTCATGATTTATAATAATCGAAATATGTTTTTCAATTAAGGTGTTTGGATATTGACAGATCCATCGCTGCCGACCTTAACATCAACACCGCCGCCTTGAACATGAACGCCATCTTCATTTACGCTAACACCAGCGTTGTCAGTTTGTACATTAGCACTACCGTCTCCGTTAGTTTCAACAGAAGCATCTCCGCTTTCGTCTCCGCCATTTACATTAACGCTAGCATCTCCGCCGTTTACGTTGACTTTGGCACTACCGCTTTCTTCAGATGTGCTGCTAGAGCTTGTCTTAGCTTTAGATGAAGAAGATACGCTTGAGCTGGAACTTGAGCTTTCTTCAGTCTTCTTATCTGCAGAATTTCCGCAAGCTGCCAAAAAGAAAAGTGCAATTAGTGGTAATAAAAATAAAGAAATTTTAGATAATTTTTTCATCTTACCCCTCCTTCTAGTATAATATTAAACAAATATTTCATTTGAAGCAATGAAAAACCGGATTGATACACAAATAACATACTGCGTTAATAAAAATGTTACAGAATATATGTAAGATAAATAGAAAACATACAGATTTTAAAAGGCTTTTCGAACTTTCTGGGCTATTTGCGTTGTAATTGTTTTGTAACAAATAACCAGTCTATGAGAAGGAGAAAAATAACATTTTTGCAACATTTCTTTTCCTCTGTAAATGGAGAAATCATGCTATAATCAACCTATGTTATCAAGAAATTTTCAGAAACTAATCGAGACAGACACAGTTGCAGCAGCGCGAGCTTTGCTAGGTATGCAGCTGATTCTAAATGGCCAGAAGTTAGGCCGGATTGTCGAAACAGAAGCCTATCTAGGAAGTCAGGACAGCGCCTGTCATTCAGCTAGAGGGCGCCGCTCCCCTAAGAATGAATCCATGTATCTGCCAGCTGGTCACTGGTATGTCTATCAGATTCATGGTCATCAGATGCTGAATCTGGTGACCAAGGCTGAAAATGTGGCCGAAGCCGTACTGATTCGAGCCTTGGAGCTGCCGGATGGCCGTCTTTTAGCTAATGGTCCTGGTAAGCTAACCAAGTACGCTGGGATTGATAAGCGTTTTGATGGACAAAGTTTAGCGACCTCCAGTCTGCAATTAGCCTATGACCTGACTCCGAATCAGATTGCTAGCCGTCCGCGGATTGGCGTGACCTGCACAGATGCCTGGCGGGAGGAGCGCTTGGGCTTTTATGTGGCCGGCAATCGTCATGTCTCGAAAATGCCCAAGCGAGGCCTGCTGGATGATGAGGACACCTGGAAGAAGGAGTAAAGGATGAAGAAAACAGAGATTTTTGACCAAGTCGTAGAAATTATGCGAGAGGATTCCTCTACAAAGAAAGACATCACGGGTGCAAATCCCGAAGAATATCGAGCGCGTATCACAGACCAGATGAGCCAAGAGGATTTTCTCTACCAGATGCATTTTTATATAGCCAGTTTTGGGATTTTGTCTCATGTTTGTTTTGGGCTTAAGGAAACGCAACTGCCCGGCTTTAAAGTGAGATACTATCAAGACTGCCTCTACGTCCTGCAGGCAAATAATGACACGGGGCTGAAACGTGGCGACCAGATTCTAGCCTTGGATGGGAAAGCCTTGCCTCAGGTCTATCAAGAACACAAGGATTATTTTGTCAGTTCCACACCAGAGCGACAGCACAAGGAGTGGGCTTACTTTGTGGAGCATGCCGGAGAAGTTACGGTAGTACGCAATGGCGAGGAAGAGCAACTGCATGTTCAGCCAATCGCCCACCCAAAGAAGCCGTCGCAGATTGAATGGCGCAGCCTTTCTGAGGACATCGTCTATCTTAAGTTAGAGGATTTTACGGATGAGGCAGCCATCACTCAGCTATATGCAGACAGTCAAGCAGCTATTGAGCAGGCCAAGTATTTAATCATTGATGTTCGAGTCAATTATGGCGGGACGGACTCGCTTTATTATCCACTTTTCAAATATACTCTCCCTCAGGGAAAGACCTTCAGTGACTTAGATTTGCCAAGCGATGATGGGATGGAGATTCTCTATACGGATAGAAATGTTGATTTGCGTCAGCAACTGATGCAAAATATCCTAGAAGATCCAAACTTGTCAGCAGAAACTCACCAGATTCTCAAAGAATTTCTAAAAGAGCTAGAAGAAAATCGGGGGAAAGGGTATGTCCTTTATGGCAATGAAGACAGCAATCAGAACTTTCTACCAGATGTTCTAGGTCTAGCTCGACCTGAAAAAGTCTTTGTACTAGCAGATGTTACCTGCGGGTCTTCAGGTGATAATTTTGTTGATACCATGAAAAAGATGCCCAAGGTTACGGTCCTAGGGCGTCCGACTATGGGAATTTTAGATTATTCCAATTGCTGCGTGAAGGATTTTGGTGACTATGAGCTCCTGTTTCCCACTTCACGTGACACTAGGATTGATCAAGGAAAGGGCATGAATGATAAGGGAGTTGAACCGGATATCCTGATTCCTTGGACACCAGAGCACCTAGAACGGGATGTGGATCTAGAAGAGTGTCTCAACTATTGCAAAAACGCTTAGGATTTCTAAGCGTTTTTTCGTCTATATTAGATCTTGTCAAACTTCTCAATGTAAAAGAGAGTTAGCGTCACAATGGCAGCCAAGCCAATGAGAATGAAGATGGCTGGAGTCCAGGAATGGAATAAATCAAAGCTGTATCCAAAGAGGCTAGGTCCAAAGGCGGCCAGAATATAACCACCAGTCTGGGCTAAGCCAGATAGCTGAGCGGTTTGTTCAGGAGTACTGGTTTTCAGCGAGAAAGTAACCATGAGGTAGGGGAAGAGGGCGCTGACAGACATGCCGATTAGCAGATTGAGAATGAGCCAGTAGACAAAGGAATCTGTCTTGACCAGCAGCATACTCAGACCAACCATACCAGTTACAGAGAAGAGAGCAATCATTCCTAAGCGTTTTTTAGCGGATAAACGCGTTGTCAGACTAGGTATCGTCATAGCCAGAGGAAGACTGATAAAGGAAAAGATAGAGGCCAAGAATCCAGTAGCATCATTGGAAAGTCCAGCCAACTGCCCAAGAGTCGGCAGCCAAGTGATAGCCGTATAAAAGAGTAAAGACTGCAGGCCGCCAAAAACAATCAGAGCCCATACTCTAGGATTTTTTAGCAGGGAGCCCATTTGCTGCTCGCGGTTTTTACTAGTCAGTTTGTGATTGTGCCGGCTGTTAGGCAGCCAGATTAAGCAGGCCAGTAAGCAGATAAAGGTCAGGACGAGAATCAGTCCTTTCCAGCCAGCTAAGCGGACAATAGGCGCAGCCAAGGGAGACATGATTGAGATGGCCAGTCCCATAGAAGTGATATAAAGCGTGGTTAAAAATCCAATTTTCTCTGGCTGATTGGCCTGAATGACATTAGGCAGGAGCACATTTAAGACGGCGATAGCAGCCCCTAGCATGATTGTACCTGCATAGAGTAGAGGCAGGTTAAAGATACGAATAAAAGAGCCCAGAGTAAGCACAATCATGGCTATGGTGAAGAGCTTTTCCAGGCCGACCTTTTGAGCCAGGCGTGGGGAAAAGGCTGAGCAGAGTGCAAACATGATCAAGGGTAGGCTAGTCAGCAGTCCCAGTGAGTTGACGGGAACTTGCAGTCCCTTAGCAATATCGCCTAGCACAACAGGCAGTACTGCAAAAGGCGCCCGTAGGACAACCCCCACCATCAGAATACCTGGGAGCAAAAATTTCGAATGTTGCTTTTTCATAAAGTTAAGTTTCCTCCTATATAAATAAATATCAAAATAAAATCAGTCCATCAAATCCAGAAAATACTGGCTGATAACTGTTTCTGGCAATGTTTTCTTCTGCTGGAGCCACCAGCTGACCGTCTCCACAAAGGTAGAGGTCACGTAATTTCTCAGAAAGGGCTCTGGCAGCTGAGATTTTTTCTGCAAGAGCTGCTCCTGAATCATCGGAAAGAGATAATTTTCCAGCTCAATCTTTAAGCGATTGGTGAAATAGATATTTTTCGAAAGCAGCAAGGTTGCAATCTTGTCCTGATTCTTTTGGAAATGCTTGAAAATATGGGCGGTTGCTTCAAAGAGGTCCTTGCCGTCGTCGCGTTCAAGAAAGGTATGCTGAAAGAGGTCTTGGCAAACCTCCTCTAGTAGAGCTTCCTTGGTATCGAAATGGGCATAAAAAGTCGACCGGCCAACGTCTGCCAGGTCGATGATTTCTTGCACTGTAATGCTTTCATAACTTTTTTGATGCAGCAGGCTGATAAAAGCTTGGTAAATAGCTGCGCGTGATTTCTTGACTCGTCTGTCCATAGCGTTTCGGAACAAAAGAGCAGGATTGTTCAATAACAGACAAAGCCACTCAATTGCTTCTTGTTTCCTTTCTGAGAATAAGGGATAATAAAGATGAAGAAAACTGAACAAGGTGTTCCGTTTTGATTACATTATACTATAAATTTAGCCAAACTGAAAGGAGGCTGCCGTGAAATCTAGTAAAAATATGACTATTGCCTTTCTGTTAAACTTTTCCTTTGCCCTTCTCGAGTTTATTTTTGGCTTCATGTTCAATTCCAGCGCTGTACTAGCCGATGCTGTGCACGATACAGGAGATGCGATGGCCATCGGACTTTCCACCCTTTTTGAAAAAATTTCTAATAAAAAAGAAGACAAGAAATACACTCTGGGCTATAAGCGCTACAGCCTTTTGGGAGCCTTGCTGACCTCGGTCATCTTGCTGGTCGGCTCGACCTTGGTGATTATCGAAAATGTACCCAAGGTCTTTGCGCCTGAAAAGGTTAATTATGACGGCATGCTGGTGCTGGGTATCTTTGCCATTATAGTCAATCTAGCAGCCAGCAAGGTTGTCGGTCACGGACATGGACACAGTCATAATGAGTCCATTCTCAGTCTCCATTTCTTAGAGGACATTCTGGGCTGGGTGGCTGTTATTCTGGTATCTATCGTGTTGCGCTTTACCGACTGGTATTTTCTAGATCCGCTGCTCTCCCTACTCATTGCAGGCTTCATCCTCAGCAAGGCCTTGCCTAAGTTCTGGGAAAATATCAAGATTTTTCTGGATCATATCCCTAGCGATATTGATCTGAGCCAGCTTTATCAGGAAATTCTAGCGGTTGAAAACGTTCAGGCTATTACTCAGCTCAATGTCTGGACCACAGACGGTTTGGAAAAATTTGCTATGATCCATATCTGTCTTGAAAATCCAGACCTGCTGGCCGAGACTCAAGCCACCCTGCGTCAAGAATTGCAAGCCTATGGTATTACCAAAATCACCATCCAGACGGATAGCAGCTTGGAAGAGCATGAAGAGTGGTGTATAGGTGGAGAGGGCGATTTAAAACCTCATACTTAATAGTACTACTGTAAAAATATCTCTGCAGTCCGATAATCGGGCTGTTTTTTGTTTTATAGTCTGATTGCCATCTTTTAAGTACTTCTAATTTTATGATTTTCTTCTTATTTAATGTGTCTTTTTCCCTGTCTGAAAATTCTAGCTTTTTTGTTTTTGTGGGATTTCAAGAAAAAATAGACAAGCCGCGCACAATGTGCATTTTTAGATAGGTTTTAGTTTAAAATCCATGCAAATACATTGACAATGCTTTTTCTTTAGCATATACTATTGGGTAGGAAGAAACAGGCAAAGCTTGCTAAGCCTTGTCCTGAAGCGCCTTTCCTAAGCATATCGACTACCGATCAGAAAAGGACAGATGCTGTCACACTGTCCATCTGAAGGTTGAAAAAGAAGCAGTAAAGGGGAAATTTCCTCAAAAAAATTTGCTTTTTTTTATCCTCGAAGTAAAAAAACGCTTTAAAAAAGTGTCAAAAAGCTTGATATAACAAGGTTTTATCAAAATTAAACATTTTTTTAAATGTAATCATTTTTTTCGAGGCAAACCTGTTGACAAGATGTCAATTATGTCATATACTGTGATAGGTAAATGTTTTTTAAAGCAAATAAAGCTTTTGTTCCTAGCATTTCCTACCAAAATATGCATATCGGTAAAAAGAAAAGCCATAAGACAAGAATTCTTATCTTATGGCACTGGCTGCTTGATGATTCGGGTTAAACCAACTTCACACACACACGGTTTAACCTGCATCTAAAAGCATGAGAAATTTTTGCAAGAGAACTTGCTTTGTATAGTATTTAAGAACGCAAGAACAAATGTTTTTGGCATCTGCTTTTTTGCGCCCCTTTTGACAAAATTAGAACGCCCCTTATCAATCCTAGGATTGTTTTAAGGACTGTTACTAGGTTTATCAGATGGAGATACTGCTCAAAGCATCTAACTTAAAACATTAAGTTTGGTTCTATTGGTAAATTTTCCATGTACTAGCCTAACTTAAAAAGCTTAAAGAAACCTTAAAGGAAACTTTAAGCGAGGGAGATTTTTTTAAGAAAGCTGTTATCTATTAACGCATAGAAAGAATTGAAGGATTTTTACAAAAAAATCACAGACAGGAGAAACAAATGGCACTAATCGCTATATTGGTTCAATTCAATCTGATAACGGCAGCTCAAAAAGAAGAAATTCTTCAAGATATGCCACAATCAAACATGCAGTTAGAGAGATATCTAATCAGCAAAGGCTATGTGACAGAAGAAGATATGCTGAAAGTCATGAGTTACTATTACCGTGTACCTCATGTCAATCTATCACAGTTTGTGATAGAAAAGGAAGCTGTCGAGAAGGTTTCAGAAAAAGTTGCTAAACGTCATGGATTGATTCCGATCTCTTTCACAGATGGAGAAGAGGGAGAAGAACCCAAGTTAGTAGTTGCGATGGCAGATCCAAGCAACTATATCGCCCTAGACGATGTTAAAATCGTCTCTAAGATGGCGGTAGAACCTTATGTAACTTTTCGGGATGATATTGAGAAGTATATCGATCAATACTATTCCAAAGGAGAAGAAGCCCAACAGGCAGCGACCGAAATCGAAGGTTTTAATGTGGATGAAGAGATCGTCGAAGAAGATCTCGAAATCAAAAACGCTCCGGTTGTACGTTTGATTGACTCGATTATCAGTCAGGCAATCAAGACGCGGACTAGCGATATCCATATTGAGCCCTTTGAAAAAGTTGTTCGTGTTCGTTTCCGGGTTGATGGAACCTTGGTGGAAAACATGCAGTTGAAAGCCAATGCTCACTCAGCCATTGCGACACGGATTAAGATCATGAGTGGTCTGGACATCGCTGAGCGGCGGATTCCTCAGGATGGACGGATTGAGACAACCATCGACGGCAAAGAAGTCGATATGCGGGTTTCAGTCTTGCCTACTGTATTCGGTGAAAAAATCGTTATTCGGATTTTGAGCCGGAATGCAACTCTCCTTAGTAAAGAGGAGCTGGGATTCTCGCCAACCAACCAGAAGCTCTTTGAAGATATTCTTAAGGCGCCAGAAGGCATTATCTTGCTGACTGGTCCTACGGGAAGCGGAAAGACAACCACTCTCTACACAGCGCTCCGTGAGCTCAATGATGTAGGAAAAAATATCATCACTGTTGAAGATCCGGTTGAGTACCGATTGGAAGGGGTCAACCAAGTTCAGGTTAATAACAAAGCTGGACTGACCTTTGCGAGTGGTTTGAGAAGTATCCTGCGTCAGGACCCGGACATCGTTCTCTTGGGGGAAATTCGGGACGAAGAGACAGCTAGTATCGCGGTTCGTGCCGCTATCACTGGTCACGTCGTTCTCTCGACTATCCACACCAATGACACAGCTAGTACAGTCAACCGTTTGGTCGATATGGGCATCAAGCCTTATCTGGTCTCAACGGCGACTGTCGGTATTATCGCACAGCGCTTGATTAAGCGTATCTGTCCTAAGTGTAAGACTGAGTATACTGTAGAAACAAATGAACATGCAGGTATCGGTATTCACAAAGGAGACACCTTGTATCGCGGACGCGGCTGCAACTACTGCAGCGGTACGGGATACTATGGACGTATTGCCATCCACGAAATCATGGCGGTGACACGGGAGATTAAGTCACTAATTAATGATGGTGGAACAACGTCACAGCTTCGAGCAGAAGCTAAGAAAAATGGTATGCGAGACTTGGCGGAGGAGGCCATTGATATCGCAAAACAGGGGACTACAACGATTGAAGAAGCAATGAAGATTGCCTTCAGTCTAGAAGGGGAAGTTTAGGATGAATTTGGATGAGTTAATTAAGCAGGCGATTGAAGCGGGTGCATCAGATATCCACTTCACGGTTGGCGCTGAGCCAACCATGCGTCTGCACGGGAGGTTAACACAACTCAACAATACAATTTTGACCAACGAAGACACGGTTCGCTTCACCAAGCATATTTTAAATGAGAAGCAGATTGCTCATCTTTTAGAAGTCGGTGAAGTGGACTGTGCCTACGAGGTCGACAATGGCTATCGCTTGCGGGTCAATATCTTTAAGCAGAAAAACAACTGCGGGATTGCCTTGCGGGTTATTCCCAAGGATATTCCATCTATGGAATCTCTGGGATTGCCACCAGTTATCAAAAAGCTGGCTGAGAAACGCCGGGGGCTGATATTGGTTACCGGGCCAACAGGAAGCGGAAAGTCAACGACCCTGGCAACCATGATCAACTACATGAACAGCTTGCGGGACGAGCACATCATCACGATTGAAGATCCGATCGAGTACATGCACACGCATAATAAGTGCTTGGTCAACCAGCGTGAGCTGGGAGCAGATACACAGAGCTTCGGCAATGCCCTTCGCGGTGCCCTTCGTCAGGACCCGGATGTCATCCTAGTCGGTGAGATGCGGGATAAGGAAACGATTGAAATCGCTCTGCGTGCGGCGGAAACAGGTCACTTAGTTCTGTCAACTCTCCACACGGTCGGTGCTGTAAACACCATGGACCGGATTATCGACGTATTTCCAGCCGAGCAGCAGGAGCAAATCCGCGTACAGCTTTCAGCCGTTATGGAAGGGGTTGTATCGCAGCAGCTCATGCGTACAGCGACCGGAAAAGGTCGTGTAGCCGCCTTTGAAATCATGCTGGGGACACCCGCTATTCGCAACCTCATTCGCGAAGGGAAGACCCACCAGCTGCTGACCCCAATCCAAACAGGGGCTCAGCTAGGCATGATTACCATGGACACTTCGCTCATGGGACTCTACCGTCGCAATGTCATCGACCAAAGAACGCTGCTGTCCTACTCAGTGGACCGCGCTCAAGTTGAAAAATCCCTAGGAATAGTGGGGTACTAGAGCATGACAGTATATGTTTGTAAATACTTAGACACTCGGCAAGGAGTCGTTACACTAGAGGTGGATGCTCCTAACCGGACGGACGCCGTCAATCGGATCCGTCTCAAAGGGAAGCCAATCAGTGTCGAAGAAAAGGTCATGGGCTCTAAGGAGATTGTCCTTTTCCAAAGTAAGAAGATCAAGCTCAAGGACATATCGCTCTTCTGTAAGCAGATGTCGGTTATGCTAAACTCGGGTATCCCGCTCAACAATGCAGTGGATATCTTAGAGCAGCAGACAGATGCCAAAAACTTGAAGGCAAGTCTGAAGGTTATCAGTAAAGGCCTGAAGGAAGGGAATCAGCTGTCCAAGGCTCTAATTGAGCAAAATGGTCTCTTTCCCGACCTCTTAATCCGTATGGTACAGGCCGGCGAAAAGACTGGTAAGCTAGACGAGGTACTGGAAAGAATGTCTGAGCACTATAATAAGGAGCTCAAGACCAGTCGCCAGATTCGTGGAGCTATGATCTATCCAGCGGTCCTTGCCTTTCTGGCAGTAGCTGCCACCTTGGTCTTGCTCTATGTCGTTATCCCCAACTTCTCGGGAATCTTTGAGCAGAGTGGTGTAGCATTACCTTTGCCGACACGTATCGTCTTGGCAGCTAGTAACTTTGTCCAGTCTTACTGGTATATCCTCTTTGGAGGGGTTGGGCTTCTAGTCTTCCTATTCCTGCGTTATCGCAGTACTGAGGCAGGCCGCTACCAGCTGGACCAGCTAAAGCTCAAGATGCCAGTCGTCAAAGGACCGATGCAGAAGATTGTTACTGCTCGTTTTGCCAGCACCCTGGCTACTCTTACCAGTGCGGGTATCCCTCTGGTAGAGGCTATTGATTCAGCTGCTGCAACGACCAATAACGCTGTTGTTATTGACAAGCTGAGAATCGCCAATGAAGGTCTGCAAAAAGGGGAACGTCTAACGGGTATGCTGACCTCGACAGGTCTCTTCCCTCCAATGATGCTCTCGATGGTCAAGATCGGTGAGGAGTCTGGGTCTCTGGAGTCCATGCTCAATAAAACATCGGATTTTTATGAAGAAGAGCTGGAGGCAGCTATCAAGCAATTGCTCTCACTCTTGGAACCAGCCATGATCATCTTCATGGGGGTTATCATCGGAGGTATTGTTGCTTCTGTTATGTTACCAATGTTTGAAATTGCCAATGCTGTTCAACAGGGTGGTGAAGCAAATCAATAAAGATTATTTACAGAAAAAAGTTAGGATTCGCAGAGTAATTGCTCTGCACAAAAAGTTAGGAAAACCGTTCTGATGCTGGGAGTTTGTGGGGTCTCCCAGCTAGGAACAAAACAAACGCCCCTGTGGGCAAACGTATTAAAATTTATGAAAAAGAAATAGGAGAACTATTCAAATGTTAAACAAATTGCAAAAGTTCCGTCAGGACTTGAAGAAAAAAGGTAAAGGTTTTACCTTGGTTGAGTTGATTGTCGTAATCATCATCATTGCTGTTTTGGCAGCGGTCGCTATCCCAGCTATCACAGGGTTCCAAGACAGTGCGCGTAAGAGCCGTATCGAAACAGAACACCGTCAGTTAGTTTCAGCTGTTCAGTCTTATCTAGGTTCTCAAGTAGATCCGGAAACAGCTGATGTACCAAATCTTGAAGCTTTGAAACCATATATCTCTAAAACCTCTCAAAAAGAAGGTGATCTTGATAAGGTTCTTGCACAAGATAACGGTACTGCCGCACACGTAATTGATCCAAAAACTCATACTCTGACTTCTAAATATACTCCAAAGAGTGGCGGAGAAGCAAAAACATGGGTTTACAACTGGCGCGAGAACAGTACTAATTAATTGCGCATAACATCTCAAAGTCTAGTAAAACCCTGCCTTTGGGGTGTTTGATAAAACTGATTATTCATTATAAAAACAAAAATTTAACTACTTAAGGAGAACTATTTTAAATGTTAAACAAATTGCAAAAGTTCCGTCAGGACTTGAAGAAAAAAGGTAAAGGTTTTACCTTGGTTGAGTTGATTGTCGTAATCATCATCATTGCTGTTTTGGCAGCAGTAGCGATTCCAGCTATCACAGGATTCCAAGATAGTGCGCGTAAGAGCCGTATCGAAACAGAACACCGTCAGTTGGTTTCAGCTGTTCAGTCTTATCTAGGTTCTCAAGTAGATCCGGAAACAGCTGATGTACCAAATCTTGAAGCTTTGAAACCATATATCTCTAAAACCTCTCAAAAAGAAGGTGATCTTGATAAGGTTCTTGCACAAGATAACGGTACTGCCGCACACGTAATTGATCCAAAAACTCATACTCTGACTTCTAAATATACTCCAAAGAGTGGCGGAGAAGCAAAAACATGGGTTTACAACTGGCGCGAGAACAGTACTAATTAATTATAAAAAAACAGATTTAAAAATAGGGAGAACATCAACGAATGCTGAATAGGCTAAAAGAGTTCCGTCAGGACTTGAAAAAAGGTAAAGGCTTTACCTTGGTTGAGTTGATTGTGGTGATTATTATTATCGCAGTTCTCGCAGCAGTCGCTATTCCTTCTCTTGTTTCTTTCCAGGACACTGCCCGCAAGGCACGTATCCAGTCGGAACATCGTCAGTTGGTTCAGGCTGTGCAGTCCTATATTGGTTCGCAAGTCGAACCAGAAACGGCTGATGTACCAGACCTTGATGCGCTCAAGCCTTATATAGCCAAAGAATCTCAGGGTTCAGGAGAGCTGTCTAAGACCCTTGCAACAGATAATGGCAAGATTGCTCATGAGGTTAACAAGACGAGTCATAAGCTGATTTCGACTTATACGCCTGCTAGTGGCGGGAAGTCTATTACTTGGGAATTTGACTGGAGATTGAATAGCGCTAGCTAATAATAGCAATGAAAGAAAATCTCTATTCCGACTGCCAAGGCAGTCGGATATTACCAAAGTAGTTGTCATCATCTGACAACTATTTTGGCAATATCAAAAGAGAAAATTAGGAGATATTATCCATGAAAGGAAAAAAAAGACAAGGGTCAACCCTGCCTATGGTTATTGTGGCTATTGTGCTGCTGGTGGCCATGCTGGGCATTATGGCTTCTATAGTAGATACGGGACAGATGCAAACCCAGCGTATGTATAGCTACCTTAAAGCCAAATATATAGCAACATCTGGCTCTCAGCTTGCTTGGGGAGCTTTAGGTGAGGGGGCGTCTTCTCCTCTCTATGCAGAGTTTGGCAGGCGGGCACAAGATAAGGAAGGAAGAATCCCTAAAGATCCTATTATCTCTACTCATACCTTCAAAGATGGAGGTAAAGCTGAGATTGAGATGAATGGATCCTTTGAGGGTGATGACCGTAGCCCTAGAAATTATGTTATAACCATTAAATCAAAATCAACCTTGGCTAATAGTAAAGATTATTATGAGCATGTGGTAATCTTTAACTGGGAAACGCAAGGTATCCGTTCCGAAGAGGGCCACTTAGTCTCGGCTAAATAGATGGATCAAAAAATTTAAATAGGAAAGAATGATGAAAAAAATACAAAAAGGTTTTACACTGACTGAAATCATTATTGCCATCATCCTTACAAGTATGGTGGGACTTCTGATAGGTCTTGTATTTAACACAATGTTTTCAGGCCGCAATATAATCGAGCGGGAAGCTAGTATCCAATCAGAAATGCGAACTTCTATGCAATATGTGGATCGCACCATTGGTAAGGCGACCTCTGTTTTCGTCCTTGACGAAAGCAAATATGGCAAGGATGTCAGAAAAACAGAGGGCTGGAATTATATCGGATTATCACCTGATGGGAAGAAAGTTATAAATTATATTTGGAATAAGTCAACTAAAAGCTGGGACGAGTCAGTGTTAGGAACTAATTCCCTCTATGATATGCAACTGGATCTAGAATTTAAGGCAGATGAATCTTATCAGGATAATCGCTTGATTAACTACAATCTGACAGGTCAATATAAAAACTCTAAGAATAAACTTTCTATTGATACGGCTATCTCAGCTCTGAACACCAAGCAGGTTATATCTAAAGTAGCTAAAGGTAAGAAAGGGGTTGCCCTTGCTTATCGGAACGATCCTATTGAAGGTCAGGTAAATACAGCTGTTTCCTTCGTTTTTGATACTTCAGGCTCTATGGCTTATGGCCTGTGGAATCAGAAATTGGAACCAACAGATAGTAGAACCCGGATGAATATTTTGAAGACCAAAGCAAATCTTTTGGTTGATGACCTCAAGGAAATAGGGAACGTTAGTGTTAATTTGGTTCGGTTTTCTGGTGATGCAAGTTATATTCAAGAAGATTTTGTAGAGCTAGATAAGGACACAGATACAATTAAAACTAAGATTAAAGCCCTCCCTACAAGTTGGATTACTAACCCTGGAGATGGGCTTCGCTATGGCTTGGTAAGTCTTCAGAGAAATCCAGCCCAGCTAAAATATGTTGTCTTGCTGACTGACGGTATTCCAAATGCCTATACAGCCTCTCCTGACGGGATTGGGAAGTATGATCTGACAGCAAATTTCCCAACAAATGGTAAGCAAATTAAAGCTGATCAACCTGTTTCATTGACTACGGAATATGTGGGACAAGTGGCAAAGACCTTCGGCTCTGGTGTTAAGCGTATTAGTGTCATCGGCTTTTCAGGGAATGTAAAAGAAATAAAAGACGGACAAAAAATAGCTGATCAAATCAAAACAGTCGGAAAGGTAGACTCTACCTTTGTCATTGCGACTAATGAAGCTGCTTTAGAACAGACATTTGCAGACATAAAAAAGCAAATTCAACAAGATCTTTGGTTTGTGTCTGGTCCGTAGAAAGGAAGAGCGATGAAAAAAATGCGAAGAACCAGAGGTTTTACTCTAGTTGAGGTTTTGATAGCCCTCGTTTTGATAGGGGTCATTGCAGCAGGATTATTGACTTTCTTTTCTACTGGTTACCAGAATATTCTGGGCCAGCGTAATCAAAATGCTTTGAACTTTGACATTCAGGAAGATTTTGAAACCCGGTTAGCAAAAATTAAAAAAGATGGTGGAAGTGGCAACGATGTTGAAACTTTCACCTATCGTATAGGTAAAAACGGCCGGAGCAACAGCGTTAGCGTCAAGGGTACGACCCTGTCTTATAAGGATAATAAAGTCAAGAATATCCATCTCTTTGCCGCAAATAAAAAGGAAATCCCCTTGGATATTCCTGAGGATTTGGTCGTTTCATTAAAAGACACAAGTCGTTACTATTATTATGCTGGTGAGACTAGTCCGACAGGTCAAGCAGGCTTCAAAGATAACAAACAGTCTACAAAGGCCAAGATTCATACCAGTTCTGCTTGGTTTCTCAGCGAGTCCAGTATTAATTATAATAATAGTAAGATTGTTCCGGTAGGAACGTTGGGGCCTAATATAGAGAATACTGGTTTTGGTATAGTATTACCTAAGCTACCAGATGATTTTCAACAAATAAGCAGTAACGAGAAACCAATCGCTATCACGGATGAGATGCGCGGACGTTATCTAACCTTTGCAGCACGGGGAATTAACTCATTTGGACGTGTTGGAAAATACCAAGAAGGTCCACAGCGAATTTGGGTTATGGGTCTTCCTAATCGTGGGATGAGACCTAATCTATTAATTCATACGGATGCTGATTTAGCCCTGATGAGGAACTCTGATAAAACAATTTCAGCGATACCAGCTGATGGGGTAGCGCACACTAATACTGTTGTGGCAAACTATGCGGAGACTAAAAAGAATGGAGTCTATGGAGTTGTTATTCCTGTTATCAACTATAAGGAACCAGCTATCAATCAGACCAGACAGCTAATCGCTCTTAACGACTCCAAAATTCAGTTTAGTAATCACGATTTCAATAAGGGTTATACGACCTCGATTTTAATTGGGAATCGTCAGCAGACAGGCTCGCTGTTAACTTATAAGTTAGATAATTCCTTAAACTGGACAGTTAGCTTGGAAGCTAATGGTAAAATTGCTATCGAGACAGTTGATAACACTAATGCTAATAATGGTGGTCGACAATATGCAAATGTTGTACTAGATTATACAAAGGATAATTCCATTCAGGTTCGCGCCTCTGTGACAAACAAGATTTTAAAACTTGAAGTCTTCGTCAATGGTGCTTTAGCCCACACACACGAACTCTTCATGGAGCGTAATGGTGTGACTCATGATATTAGGAGAAGTCAGATTATATTTGGCGGAAAAACTTTTATAAATGAGTTTGCTGTCTATAACAAGAAGTTGACAGACAGCGAGATTAATATTCTTGCTGAGTATTTCAGCGACAAATACAGAGCGAAATAATTAGGGAAATAGTTTTTAGGAAAAATAAGGGAGATTAGGAGATTATGGCAAAAAATATGTTTTCGTCCAAGGGGCGCAGAAGAGCTCTGGACGAAGAAGATAATGAGAAAAAAGGCTCATTTTTAGGAAAATTAAATAAACCGCTCTTCTCATCAAAAGGGAAACATAAAGAACACTTATCTATTCAAGGAGTTCAAATCAAGTCAGATCGTCAAGAAGACTTTGACGATGAGGAAAAGTCAACAGCAAAAGGGAGCTTCTTAACCAAGCTCAACAAGCCGCTCTTTTCTAAGAATAGTGGCAGTGATGACATGCCTGCTAAGTCTGGCAATCGTTCACTCTTTGCTAAGAAAGGCAGTGGTGCGGCGAGCCAGCCGGTCACTAGAATGCATGCACCTTACACTATGTTTGGTAAACCAATCAAGGGTAATCTGATGGCCATTGACTTCACTGACGAATCAGTCTATCTGGTTGTTGCTAGACAGAAGCGCAATGAGCTGGAGATTATCAAAATGGCATCTGCCAATCTGCCAGAAGGTGTTGTACTGAATAGTGAGATTATCGACCCGATTACTCTCAAAAACATTATCAGTGACCTGATGGAGCAGCATGCTATCACTGCTAAGTATGCATTCTTTGCTCTGGGCAATACCAATATCATCGCTCGTTCGGTTGATGTGGCAGCTAGTGTGCAGAATGATGAGGATATTGAGGGCTTGGTATCTTACGAGCTCCAGCAATATCTGGATATTGATCCGACTTCCTATGTTATTCAATTCCAAGAGCAAGAGTCTAATTCAGCTTTTCCGCTTGATGAAGATACCCGCTCACTCATGGTCTATGCTGTGCCAAAAGGCGTGGTAGAGCAATATCTGGGCTTGGCTGAGAATTTGAAGCTGACACCTTATGTCTTTGACCTTCAGTCTAATACCTTTGAAAAATGGCTGGAACGCGTTCAGGCGGTTAACAATCGCGCTAAGAAGCTGACCAAGGAAAATGTCGGCATGGTACATCTGAGCAAGAGCTTCATTGGTGTCTATCTCTACTCAGAAGGAAAGTTTGTGACTAGTAACTATCTCAACCGTGGCTACAAGGACATCCTAAGCTATGCAGACGACGCTAGTCTGCTGCAGAAGCTTCCAGCAGTGGCTTCAGATGATCTGGATACAGGTCTTTTGAAGAGGGCCTTGGATGAGTGGGTGGCTGATGCTAAGAACCACATTCTCAATACTGAAAACTTCTTCAGCGGATCAACCGGTCTCAACATTGACAGTTTCTATGTCTTTGGGGACCAGGACATCTGTTGGCAGTTGGCATCTATTTTGAAGCAGAACATGAATCGGGAATTCATCTCAATTGATAATGTAGATTATGAGAATGTACTGTGGGAAGGTTCTGCGGAGTTTAATGCGGAGTTCATTCCGGCTACAGCCATGTTGATTAGGAGAGCAAACTAATGCGGAGAGATTTAAACTACTTTTCAAAATATCATGTGGCACCGGCTAAAACCAGTCCACTGAAACTTGCTGCTATTTCCGCTTTTGCTGGGATTGCAGCGATTATGATTGTGCTGATTGGCTTCTTCCAGTTTAGCGCTATGCACCTCCAAGGTGAGATTGACCGAGCGGAGCAGACGCTCAAGAGCCCAGAGATGGCTCAAGAGCTGAAGGCAGTTTCTGAGACTGAAGATAAGATTGTTACGGTCAAGAATGACGAACTTCTCTTTACCAGCCTGGAAGGCGACTTCCGCCGCTTGCACCGAGTAAACAAAGCCTTTATGGACTTCCTCAATAAAAACGTGACACGGAACCTGGTTTTTGACGATATCAAGATTAATAACGACAATGTAGAAATCAATGGTTCGTCTCAAGAGCATCTTTCCATCGCTAAGTTTGAGGAAGAGCTTCGTAAGTCAGAGAAGTTTAACCATATTTTTGTGGATAACATTACTCGCGAGGAAAAGGATAACAATACAGTGTACAAGTTTAACATTAAAATTTTGACGAAGGATGTAGATTTCAATGAAGAGCAAAAATGAGAAAGAAAAGAAAAAAATCCTGAGTAATTTAAATGAGCGTGACAAGAAATTGTTGGCCTGTGTCGGAGGAGTAGCGGTCCTTGCTGGTGGAGGGTATCTGGTAACAAATTCTTATACACGGATGGCGCAGTTAGCTGAAGAGCATGCAACTATCTCGACAGAGTTGGAAGGTAAGAATGCCAAGATTAGTCAGAGGAAGTCTCTTACCAAGCAGCTCCAAACTTTGAATGCTAAGACTCTGGATCAGGCTAAGAAATACTATGGTACGACCAATCAAGGGGAGTTCATCTTCTTGATTGACAAGTTGGTCAACGAAAGCGGTATTAAATTCAAGTCTGTCAACTACACTGAGAGCACAGAGTTGGAACTCCAGCAGGAGGGATTGGCTGCGACTTCGTCCAAGGGGCAAAACTCCAACTCTTCTGGTACGACTGGCAGTTCAAGCTCGAGTGAGACGTCTTCTTCATCCAGTACGACCTCTAGCTCGTCTGGTACATCGTCCTCATCGTCAACAAGCAGCAGCTCTTCATCAGATGCGAATACTGCAACAACAACTGCAGCTAACACAGCGACACCAGGGAACGGAACGACCAATAATACGAACATCACGCAGATGACAGCGGACATTGAGTTCGAAGGAACTTATACACAGGTTCTGAAATTGTTGGAATTGATTGATGGCAATCAACAAAAAATCGTTTCCAGCGAGCTGGAATTGGGCGGAAAGAAAAGCCTGTCTAGCACGGAGGAAAACAAAAACCCTGATCTGACCAGCGGTAAAATCAAGCTGCGTTTCTATCAGGTTAAAGACGTTGAGCGCTATGTGACTCTGGAGAGCAATGTCGATAAGACACCGATTCAGTTTGCTAACTGGCAGTCTCCATTTGCCATTCCGACTTGGCAGGCAGGCTCTATATCTGTAACGACAGCAGGTGGCGGCACAGATGCAACTGGCAATAAGGGCAGTTTGGGGGCTGCAACGACCAATACAACTAGCAGCGCAAATGCTAACAGCAGTACCAATCTGGCTCCGTCTTATCTGGAGCAGCTTAGCACTCAGTCTAGTCGGAATGATGGTCTGTCAGCTTATTACAATTCATCAACTATCTACCGCTTCGAATCACCTCTGAAGCTGATTCAGTCAGGCGGCAGCAATCAGTATGATGTGACAGTTGACAATACGGACTTCCTAGAGGGTTCAGGTTCCAATGTGGTTAAGATTCCAGCAACAAAATCATCTACTATGTATGAAATGGAATTTGCAGCACCGTATGTATCCTTGAACAATAAGCCGGATGCTATCAGCTTCTCTCTATCTTTGTCTAATCAATGGCAGGGCAAGATTGGCTTGATTGTCAAGAATGCCAGCGGTCAGAAGATTTATCTTCACGTCATTCGTCCTAACAGCTGGACTGGTTGGCGCGAAGTTAGCTTCGATCCTGAAAACATTCCAGGATTCAGCTATCCAATGACTATTGTGGGCTACTACTTCGAAACTCCTAGCGAAGGAAGCCCTGAGACGACTATGAAGCTGGATAACCTATCTGTGAATAACTTGGTAGTTAGCTAAAACACTTTGAAAAAATACCAAATAAGTCTATGGTTTAAAATTTCAAGAGCATGAGTAAATTTTTCTTAAAAAAATGCTAAAAACCAAGTTATTAGACTAGTATTCACGGTGCATTTATAGTAAACTAAAACATAGAGATATTTGAAGTATAATACAAGCAAACTCAGAATAGACGCCCGAGTCTATTTTGGGTTTTAATGGAGTTTATGGAAAAACAAAATCAAGACTGGTTTTGCATTGAAAAAGTTTAATATCATTTAGAAAGTGGGGGGTGTCGAAAATATTCAAATGGCATATTTTTTACCTTTTGGAGCAGGGCTTATAGCGCTGCATACGATTAGCATTTTATTTGTTTCTAGGATTTCTTTAATAAAGCGCCTTTTTCTCGTAGTATGGGTCATGCTATTTGCGATTGGTGCTCCATTCCTCTTTCAACAAGTTCCCGGCATAGCCTTTGTTGGACTCTGTGCCTTGGCCTTGGCTGTCTATATGGTGCTGCTCTTTTCACAGGAGCTAGCTCCGGTCAAGAAAAAAGCAACTGCTTCTACGCGAAGCAGAAGCCAGAAGCATGCTAAGAGCTCGCGGAAGAAAGTGGAAGCTAAGGAAGCAAGCTTGTCAACCGCTAGAGATTTGAACTTTTCCAATGCTTCAACCGGTGGGATGAGAAAGGAAAGTAAAGAAAGGGTTCAGGCTGAGGAAAGCCCGGTAAGGCAGAGAGTATCTGCTTCTGGTCGCACCCTAGCAGACCGTTCTATCAAAAAGGATATGACAAGATTTGAGAAAGTAAAGCCTCTCTACCCTGTTGATAACTTGGCTACAGCTCCTGCCTTTGGAGAATACGAGCCAAACAGTCAGCTAGCGGCAGCTGAGGTCGGCATGGTGGGTATGGACCACAGCTCACAAAAGGCCAATGATGAATTTTTGCAGTCCCTGCTTCATCACCGCAAGGGTTCTACCAAGATTAAGGTGGCAAACTCTCTGATTCAGCCTACTGAAGCAAATGCAGCCGGCAATCAAGGCTATACAGATATAGATGATCCAGCCTTTGAGACAGCTGTTCTGTCTAAGATTAGACCGATGTCCTATACGGAGTCTAGCTATGGCAACTTCAGACCGCAAGCAGTTGAGGTAACAGGTGTTGTTTCTCCGGATGAGGAAGAATTCTTCACTAATCAGGAACAAGCTCAGCAGCCAGTGGCAGAAGAAGTAGGAGGCAGCAGCCTGGAAGATGTTTTTGCTGCTACGGGAGATATCAAGCCAGTTAGAGCAGAAGAGTCAAAAGCAGCTAACAGCTTAGAATCTCTCTTCTTTGCTGAGGAGAAAGCTGGGCCAGAGGCTCAGATGGACTCAGTCTTCAGTCAAGCTGCTTCAGAGCCAGAGTTTTCTGCTGCAGAAGAGTCCATGGTTAGTCGTGATCGCGCTGATATTCAGGGCTATCAAGACATTCTCAGCCAGATTCAGCATGATTTGCTTGGGTCTGAAGAGGAAGATTTGACTGCTGAAGTGGCAGAGACTTGGGAGGAAGAAAGCAACTTCGAACCTGCAGCAGAAACGTTTGAATTTGAAGAAATTGCTGAACCAGCAGTTGTTCAATCAGTCTCTGAAGACGCTGTTTGGACACAGGCTGGGCCTGTTCAAGAAGAAGTTGCAGATGAAACAGAAGAAGATTTGCTCAAGGGAATTGCTGACATCCTCAAAGCTGAGGAGGCACAAGTCAAGGCTGCTTCAGTCGCTCCAGCTGCAGATGAGACCGAAGAAGATTTGCTTCAGAAAATCACTGACATCCTCAAAGCTGAGGAAGCAGCAGAAGCACAACCAGCTGCAACAACTGCGGGAGATAAAGAAGTCTATTTCCAATTCCTCCTACTGGAAAGTCAGGAATTATTGGCTTCTAATGCAGTTCAAGAAGCTGAGAGCTACCTGAAAGAGATTGTCCAAGGAAGCTCAGATCAGAATCTTCGTCAAGAAGCGTTCAACTTGCTGGACAAAATCGGGAAAAATTAATACTATATAAACATACAATTGATAGTAATCAATTAGAAGGGTTTTAGGGGAAATTATGAAAAGTTGTAAAACAATCACAGGGACCGTTGTCATTGAGATTGAAAAAGGGATGGGACTGGGTGAAGTCCATGAAGTCTTTGTTGACGAGGGGGTCAATCTGACTTTTGTCATTAAGTCAAAGCAGTCTGAACAGCCTTTTGCCTTGCTTTCTAGCAAGAACATCCAAGGTATCGGTGACTTTGCGGTCATGGTAGAAAACAGCTCTGTCTTTCAAGAGCTGCAAGAATCTGATCTGAAGGTCTTGAACGACAAACAGGGCAGTATCTTTGACGAAATCGTCATCACAATTGATGGAAACAAGGTGGGAACCGTTGTTGACTATCATATTGATGAAAAGAATGAAATTGGCTACTTGGTGGTTAATTCTGAAGATGCCAGCGAGGAAATTCAAATTCCTAAATCACGCATCTTGATGATTGGTAAAGAGTATATCATCCTCAATGATGAAAAAAAGACAGCTCCTCATCTTGAAGCAGATGTAGAGATGGGCCGTCTGGCTGCAGCAGATCTGCTCCATGAGACTGAAGCTGCAAAACCTACTGAAAAAATTGATGAAGTAGTTGCTGAAGCACCTGTATTCGAGCTAGTTGTAGATGAAAAAGTAGATGTAAAAGAAGAAGCAGCGACAGATTTGACAGAGGCCTTGGCTGCTGTAGGTCTGGGAGCTGCTGCTTCTGACTTGGAGTTTTCTGAAGCGGTCGTAGAGACAGCAGAAGAACCAGAAGTCCAAGATTTGGTACAAGAAATGACATCTCCAGCTGAAGAAGAAGTTGAAGAAACAGATGCAGCACTGAGTCTGGATGCTGCTTTGGAAGAAGTATTGGCAGCCCCTGCTGAGGAAGTAGAAACAACTATCAGCACAGCGCCAGTTGCTGAGGAAGACTCTGCAGCAAAGAAAGCTGTTAACGACTTTATCGATCAGCAAAAACGTCTTCTGGTAGGCAAAACACTGCAAAAAGATCTTGTTAATGCAGATGGAGGAGTTATCCTGAATGCCGGAGATACTGTTTCTGATGACATCATTGATTTTCTTCGCCGTATCGACCGTAAATTCCTTATCCGCTTAGCTGAATGCGTAGTATAAGGTTGGGATGAGATTCATGTCAAGAAGAAAAAGAAAGGTTTCATCAAAATATCAAAAACTACTTCCAGCAGCGACACTTGCTGCCTTTCTGCTGGGTAGTTTATTTTATGTCATTTTTGTCTTTAATCCAACGATTGACCTGAGTATCAATGGCCGTCCCTCTATGAAGGTTCGCTCTCGGAGCGAAGCTGAGATTGAAGTTTACAGAGAACTGCCCTATAAGGCGACATTTCAGTTGTCTACGGGGCAACACTTCTCTGTAGATATGCGCTTTTTAGGACTGAGCTATTTCACAGAAGAAGAGCTCAAGCGGCTGGATAATATTTCAGCCAAGACAGTCTGGGATAAGTTTACACCGTTTTTCGATACCAAGGAAAATCTACAGATTTCCATCTATCCTAACCGTCTTTTTTGGCTTAGACCTTTAAACGATGTCTTAGCTGCCCACCCTGATGTTCTCAGTCAGCTTCCAACGACCAATCATCTGGTCATGGACGGCGAGTCTAATGTAAAGGTGGGAGACAAGTCTAATGGCTATAAGATTGACCCTGCTGCTTTTATCCAGGCATCTGAGGAGATTGCCAAGACTGGTAAATTTGATGATGTCAAGGTTGAGAGCACGCCTGTCGAAGCAGAAGATCAGAGTGAACTTCTGAGCCAATATACGCACTTTATAGAGCGTAAGGAAGTACCACTGCCGACCAACGCTGCCCAAGCTCAAAACATGAAAACAGCCTTTTACAAGCTGCAGAATGTTTACTTGGCTCCTGGTGAGACCAAGTCTATCTCAGAATTGTTAGGCGCTTTGAATGCAGAGTCTGGCTATCTGCCAGTCAAGGGCAAGGATAATAAAGAAGTTTACGGTCAGGGTGCTGAGCAGATTATAGATGCCATTCAGCAGCTCGCCTTTTCACGGACCAATGTTATTTCCTATCGAGGACAGTATTTCAACGTCGGAACGCCGGCTGAAGGTTTGACCGAATTGACCATTCAAAACAATACAGAAACAGATATGGTGTTTTCATTAAGTTTGGAGGAGGGGCAAGTATCCATCATTTTGGCATCTAAGTGATACTCAAGGAAAGTCGAAGTTTGACATTGTCACCTGAGATTTTCAAAGAGTATAAAAAGGGAAAAATTATGATTGCAAGTTTAGTATTTATATTAGGTGTCGTATTTGGGAGCTTTTTCAATGTCGTCATCTACCGTGTGCCACTGGAAAAGAGCATTGCCAAAGGTCGGTCTATGTGCCCGTCCTGCGGCCATGTCTTGACTTCGGTGGAGCTGATTCCGGTTGTGTCGATTATCATGCAGGGCTTTAAATGCAAGCACTGCAAGGAGCCGATTTCACCGCGCTATCTCATTGTGGAGCTCCTGACGGGTCTGCTCTGGCTGGCCTCTTATCTGATCTTTCAAGATCAGGGGCCGTGGATGGTTGTTTCAGCCTGTCTCTTGGTGTCACTTTGTCTCATTATCGGTTATATCGATTTTGATACTCAGTACATCTCGGACTCGGTTCTGCTGGTTTTCTGGCTGGGCCGCATGTCTGTTACGTTTTTTACCAATGAGTTTAATTGGGAACTGCTCCTTTCACTGCTAGTCGGCGCTGGTCTCTACTCTCTCATTTATTTTGGGGCCAAGGCTTATTACAAGAAAGAGGCTTTCGGGATGGGAGACATCCTTTACTTAGCTGCCCTGAGCAGTTGGTTTAGCCCTTTGAATACGCTGATTTTGGGATATGGTTCTTTCTTTGTGGCTGGAGCTATTCTCTTAATCGCAACCATCTTTAAGAAATTCAAATTTAAGCTGAAAGAAGAAGTCCCTTTTGGTCCTGCTATGAGTATCATGGCGGTCATCCTATATTTCTGGGGAGGAATCTAGGAAACCAAAAGCGACATAGAAATGGATAGAAAAAATGTTTAGGAAGAAAAAAGTTATTATAGCATTAGCGACAGCTACTGTCTTTTCAGGCAGTGTGTTGTCTGTCAGCCGTCTAGCGGCAAATGAAAAGGCCAGTCTGGATCCGTCTTTAGTGCAGGTATCAGATCAGTTTCAGGCCAAGAAAACAGGAGCAGTCGTCTTTTCAGAAGATGTAACAGTGCCAAGCACAGTGTCAGCCGATTTCATTGATAGTCGTTTGGCTGGCACGCCGATGGCTGGATTGGGAAAAGCTTTCAAAAAAGCAGAGAAAGATCATGGAGTTAATGCAATTTTTCTCGTAGGGCTGGCTATTCACGAATCGGATTACGGCCGCAGTCAGATTGCTCAGGCCAAGCACAACCTGTTTGGTTTCATGGCTTATGACTCCAGTCCTTTTTCCAGTGCAGGAAATTTCGCAACATTTGACGATGGTATAGATACCGTTGCCCGCTATCTTAGCGAGCACTATCTCAAGCCTGGCGGTCAGTTCTACAATGGTAAGAGCATGGCTGCTATCAATGTAAGATACGCATCTGACAAAACTTGGTCAAGCAAGATTATGATTCGTATTCGAAATTTTTTGAAAAAAGGTTAAGGCGGCTGGGACAATCATGTCTCAGCTTGCTTTATTATAGAAAGAATTTCTTTTGGTGAGGTGATTGACGGAGTTTTTGCTGCTCTCTGGGACTCTAAAAATTCCTAATCATCCTCTTGGGACTAAAAAATAAAAAACTTGCTTCTGCGACATCTACATCGTCTTTTATGGCGAAAAATGACTTAATTAGGGGATTTATGAAAAGAAAGATTGACGTAAGCGATGTGTTAAAGGAAGCCTGGGGACTGACTGTTGACTACTTTTTTGTATGGACAGCAGGGCTTGCTATCATTCAACTGCCATTTTTTATTCTGGGGCTGTTAATTCTATTTTTTTCTCCATGGACTTCTACATTTCTTCCAAGTATGATTTTCTTTGGATTTCTGTGCTCTTTTATGATTGCTTATATCCATAAGTTTTCCTTGACCATGGTTCGTAATCCGCAGATGGTGCGAAGAAACTTCTGGAGAGCTGTTGGCTACAGTATTTCTGATGGCTTTTTTGGGCGTTTGCTTTCTATGTCTATTTACGTCTTCATCTTTTTCTTGGCTATGTTACTTCTTTTAGTATACTCCTATAATGTCTTGATGTCAGATGCAAATTTTCAAGAAATTATAGGAACTTGGCTTATTTGGGTTGCAAATAATCAAGAGAAGATGGCTAGTATGCTCTTCCTGGTTTTTTTGATAGCACCAATGTTTAACTTGGTATTCCATTTGTTTTACAGCTATTTTATCGTCTCTCACTTCTTCTTATTGCCCTATATTATTCAAGATACCAACTCCTCTGATAACCTATTGCGTCCTCTGTCAGCCTTTGGTAGCTTGGGCAAGTCTTTTTCTCGTATGAATGGTCAGAGGGGGCGTTACTTACTGGTAGAGCTTGTCTTAAAGCTTATTCCTGTAGTATTGGGTCTAATAGAAGTTTTGAGTTTACTTTTTGGCGATGGCGTGTCTAATGTTGTGGGAATGATTGTTAGTATGATAAATGGCTTTTTGCTGATTTATGCCTTGGCAGCCCGTTCGGTTATGGCCGACATCCTGATGTCTTATGATCGGGAAATAGTTAATTTTGGAGATTAATATTTATGAAAAAATTAGAAAGGGTTTTAGGATTTAGGATAATGAACGATGAATGATGTAAAAGTAACAAGGGTTTTCAGAGAAGCTTGGGTTTTTGTTACAGAATATTATTTTGTTTGGCTGAAAGGCCTTTTGCTGGTCGGAATCCCGCTTGCAACACTGGCTTGGTTTCTTTTTCCGCTGGTGTCGAGTTGGTCTTACCGGTCCATTTTAGTCTTGACCTGTTTGGCTTTTATAATTGCCTTCGGTTTTGCTTACGTCAATAAATTTGCCTTGACAGTGATACGAAATCCGCATATGGTCAAGCTCTATTTTGGCTATGCAGTTTGGTACAGTATCTCAGATGGCTTGCTTACTCGCCTCTTTTATTCCTTCATTGTCAGTGCCGTCCAGGTTCTGATTCTATACATGGGTTGGTCGGCAATTGGCATCAATCTTGGGGTGGCTAGTCTCTTTGCCTTTTATCGGAGGGCAGTAAGTCCAGAGGCCATTGTGATTTTCCAGTTTCTTTTTCCTTTCTTGTTCATGGTTTTTTACCTGCTCTTCACTTATCTGGTTGATTCGCACTTCTTTTTGCTGTCTTATATCATTCAGGATACTAGCTCCAGGGACAATCTGGCCAAGCCGCTTTCTTTTTATGGTTGTCTGAGAAAGTCAGTCCTGCTGATGAAGGAGCGCAGGGGTCGTTATGTTCTGCTCAGCTTTTTTCTAGCTTCTTTTGGTGGGCTGATTGGGCTGGGCACTCATCTCCTGATGGATCTGATAAGGCAGTATATTGGTCCCTTGCTGGGGGAACTGGATGATTTACTTGGCCTGATTCAGATGATTCCTGTCCTAGTTTTCAGTAGCTTTTACTGTGTATTTGTTCTGGTTGTTCGGACAGTTTTTGCCGATACTCTGATGGAAAATGATACAGAAGTGGTGGATTTTGGTGATTAAGTCAAAGTCGCAAGTCCAGACAATAACTTTATAGAAACAAGAGGAAGGATATGAAATCAGTAACAAGAATTTTAATAACAGCTTTGGTGTTAACTGGGATTGGCTTTATCCCCCTACCTTATCAAGTGGAGACCTTGAGACCGGCTTTGAATGCCAAAGACTTTGTCCAAGTTCAAGGAGGAACTAATCAAGGAAAAGGTCAAATCTATGTCATGGCTGTCGGCGTTTCCGATGCTCGGGTGTTCAGTCTCTTTTTGACTTTGCTGCCTAATTACAGGCTGGAAACAGAGTATGTCTCTGTACCTGAAAACTATTTTGATAAGGAGAAGGGACGGGAAGAGCGAGAGAACAGCACTATGGGATCTTCCCATCTCAATGCCTTACAGGTAGCTTATCAAGCATCCGGTCATACTGTTGAGATTAGACATAAAGAGATTTTTGTGGATGCTGTCAGCCAAGAGACGCCGTTAGCTCAGGAGCTGCAGAAAGGCGATGTGATTTTAAAGATTGACAATCAGACTTACACTAGTCCATATGATATTGTCGATCAGATGGAACAGCGGACAGTCGGCGATGTGGTATCAATTGAGTACAGCCGTAATGGTGTAATCGGTTTGGCTAGCGGTCCTGTGATTGTGGATGAGACAACTGGTAAGCCTGGTTTGGGGATTGCATTGGGTTCTAAAGCCAGTGTTGCCATGAATCCTCTGACAAAGTTTAAGAGCAACGGTGTGGCAGGCCCCTCTGGTGGACTCATGTTCAGTTTGGAGCTGTACAATCAGCTCGTGTCTGAAGACATTACCAAAGGAAAAGCTATTGCTGGTACTGGAACGATTGACCACAAGGGAAATGTTGGCCGGATTGGCGGGATAGAGATGAAGGTCATGGCTGCAGATAAGGCAGGCGCTGAGATTTTCTTTGTTCCTGATGATACCATTGACGCTGATATTGCCCAGTACAATCCCAAGCTGCGCTCTAACTACCATGAGGCACTTCGCGCTTCTATCAAAATCAAGAGTAAAATGAAAATCGTCCCTGTCAAAACCTTCAACGAAGCTTTGAACTATCTCAGAGAGATGGAATAAGAGACTTTACTACTCTATAAATAGTCAATAGAAACACAAGCTCTTGCTGGTTATTTATCTGGCCAGGGCTTTTATTATAGAATTTTTTCAAATAATTGCCACCTTGGCACATAAATTCTTGCTTTCCAAATTGAAGTGTGATATATTTATAACATAAAGAGTGTTAAATATTTCTAACATAAGGAAAGGAGTCTATCATGAAAAAAAGTCAAAAAACGGGTGGCCTCATTACAATGATTGCCGCAGCTCTCTTTATTGATTTTACTGTTTTATTTGGTTCCAATCTTAGTTGGGGACCCAAGTTGATTATTCTCGGTATTTCAGTGTTAGGTCAGATTGTAGCTATTTGGGGCTGGCTGCACATGAAACCATGGCCTCATAAGAGTCAGAAAGGTAAGGGAAAGACTATTTTTGACTTGTCTGCTAAGCTATACACGATGCTTTTGTTTGCAGCAACCATTTTTTATACAGTAGGAATTTGGGTTGCAACCCCAAGCGAAGGATCCAGTATTAAGGAATGGATTTTGGGAGTTGGCCTCGTTATTGAAGCGATTGTATTTGGTTTTTTCTCTTTGAAAAATGTCAAGGAAACTCCAGACGAACGCTTTTATGCTAATCTAGCTAAGGCAGCTAGCTTGATGTTTGTTTTTATACTAGGCGCACTGATAATCCTAGCAGTTATCATTGGGTACATGGGTTCTCTCACTCTTTACATGGGTCAGTTCTTTATTAGCATAGCTGCCTTGATTTGCATCTTTGCGGTTGTCTATCTTATTTTGGAACGGAGAGGATAACCATGGCCAAAGAAAGCAAGATTATCACTAATCTCAAATCTGTTCGTGAGTCCATGGGCATGACCCAGCAGGAGCTAGCCGACCGCATCGGCATGCGGCGCGAGACAATTCTGCACTTGGAAAATAACCGCTACAACCCTTCGCTGGAAATGGCTCTCAAAATTGCTCAAGTTTTTAACCTTAAAGTGGAAGATCTCTTTGAACTCAGACAGAAAGAGGAGGCATAATTCTTTTCGAGACCTGCTAGTGACATAAACCAGAATACTCTAGGCAGTTTGCTGCTTAGAGTATTCAATTTGTATATGAATCATCGTTTTTATCTTTTTCCAAAAAATGCTATAATATGAGCAAGTATGTAGAGTATAGAGGTATTAGGTTGGAAAATTGTGTTTATATCATTTCGGGTCCTCCAGGTGTTGGAAAAAGCAGTGTCAGTAAAGAATTAGCCTATTCTTTTGACAAGAGTGCTGTGATAGAAGGCGACATGATTTATTTAATGGTTAAAAGCGGCTTAGTAGCACCTTGGGAAGACGATGGCTACTACATGGATTTATTCTGGGACAATATCATTAGTCTTACCAGCAATTTACTTAATAGAAGCATGACTATCATCATAGACTATGTCATATTCGAGGAACAAATCAAAAAAATTACAGATTTTTTAAAGGCCAGACAAACAAGATTAAAATACTGTGTATTGCTGGCAGAAGAAGAAAAGCTTAAAGAAAGGGACCTATCCAGAAATGAAATAGAAAGAACGGGTGACTTATCAATCAAATCTAGAAAAGAGTTTCTAGCTAAAAATATTACTCAGGAGCATTTCCTTTATACGGATCAGTTAGATATCAGAGAAACTGTGAATCTCATAAAAACAGAAGATCGATTTTTTGTTTAAGAACGAATAAAAGAAAAAAAGCCTTTGAAATACTGATTTCAAAGGCTTTTCTTTATCTCAATTATTTCACTTCTATCTACAGTTTCTAAATCTCTAAATATAATAGAGCTGAAGCAGTGGTAAAACAAATCATCAACAAACTTGGTAATATCTTAGAAAATAATTTCTTTATAGTCCAAGTCGGTTTGCTTTAAATTATACTTTTTTCTTAAACATTTGCTACGAGTAGGTCTTTCTTGTGAGTAATTTTCATCAAAAAATTTCATAGATAAGTCCTATATATAATCATGGAAAAGTAGTAAAAATAGTTGTTATCCTAGTTGATTAAAAAAATCTCTGATTTCCTCATCTTTTATAAAATAATATATAATTTTCCCCTCTCTTCTAGTATCCAAGATGTTTTGATTGGCTAGTTTACGAAGATGGTGGGAGGCAGATGCCATACTGAGATTTAATAAACAGGCTATATCGCAGACACAGAGTTCTTCGACGGCAAGGAGATAAAAGATGATATTTATCTGTTTATTATCGGTAAATTTTGATAAAATGCGAAGTGATTTTTGGACTTTTTCCTTTTCAAGGTAGTTCGATGCGGTTGTAACATTTTGTTGATTTATAACATCCACTTGACAGATACTATCTTTTTTCATAATTTTTTCTCCTAGCCTAACACAGCCCATAGCATGTCAAAGCTGTTGTTTTCAATCAGGATATACATCCCCAATCCTAAATAGACAACGGCAATAAACCATCTGCTATATTTTTCCAAAGTTTCTCCAACAGAAGGGACTTGTGCCAATTTTTGGGCAGAAAAAACCAAGAGATAAATCATGACTAGAAAGGTAAGTAAAGCCACTATCAAATTCGCTAAATTTAAGGTAATAAAATATGGGACAAAAACACCAATATTGTCAGCACCACAACTTGCAAAAGTAATCATAGCGACTAGAAAAATCAGGTTTTTATTATCTTTGCGCAAACCATCTTTTGCAATAGCTTCTCCATCAGAATCTCCTAAAAGCAAAACTTTGAGTCCTAGGAAAATTGGAATCAAACCGAGTAAACCTAAAATCTCTTTACTAGGAATATAATTTAAGACAAATGCAAAAAGCAAACTTAGGAATATTAGACTAACAGAGCCTAGAAATTGTCCTAAATAGATGTTAATGATGTCCTTTCTGCTTTTTCTTTTGGCAAAAAATAACATTAGGATAATAAGTAAGTCTACGGCTGTCCCAGAATACAGGATTATCGAAGTAACAATATTTTGAACCATAAAACACCTCATTCAAATATATTTTTGAATGTATTTTAACATTAAACTTTGTAGATGTCAACTTCAGCTCCATCAAAATATAGATAAGAAGGTAGTGTACCAAATATTAAAAAGCCCTGCCATCGAAATTATAGCAGGGCTTAACTTCAATATCCAGATGATATATTTATCTAAAAAAGGTAGAGAAAAAGGTAGAGTTTGAATTGAAATACAGTACAATATATCGCATTTGGCAAAAAGAAAAAACGCTTGAAATCAGCGTTTTTCTTCTGTATTGATTCGTATTGAATGCTTACTTCACTTCTGTAAACACAACGTGCTTGCGAAGTTTTGGTGAGTATTTCTTCAATTGAAGACGGTCTGGTGTGTTGCGTTTGTTTTTAGAAGTAAGGTACAAGCGTTCACCAGATTCTTTGTGTTCAAGTGTAATATTTACGCGCATGGTAGCTCCCTTCTATTATTCTGCTGCAGCAGCTTTGGCGATCTTACGGCCCTTGTAGTATCCTTTAAGGG
This sequence comes from Streptococcus sanguinis, assembly GCF_900635155.1. Taxonomy (NCBI): domain Bacteria; kingdom Bacillati; phylum Bacillota; class Bacilli; order Lactobacillales; family Streptococcaceae; genus Streptococcus; species Streptococcus sanguinis. The sequence continues at coordinate 2,269,415 of NZ_LR134002.1, read as the reverse complement.
ATACACGGTGAGAGCGTGAGTAGTCACCAGTAGTTTCGTCAAAAGTTACAGTTGGAGCTGTCACTTTGTAGTGAGTGCGGCGTTTGTTTTTCTTCGCTTTGGAAGTGCGACGTGCAGGTACTGCCATTGTTTGTTTCTCCTTTTAGTTTGTGAATTCGATTCAATTTGATTATTTTCATCAACTTTAACAGTATAACAAAACTTTTTTGTAAAGTAAAGTTACTTGACAGATTTTTTTCTTCTTTTTGAAAAACCCCTGAGCTTCTAGTTGTCTTCTTTTTGCTTGATAGGAAAAAGTTTCAAATCCGCCTCTATATTTTCCCAATCTTCTGAAAATTTAAAAATTTTCCTCTGTAAAATGCAGCCTAAGTGTGGTATAATAAAGCACAAAGATTACAGCAATGAAAGGGAAAGATATGACAGATAAGGACATTCGTCACAGAAGTAAGATTTATGACAGTATGGTTAAATCTCCTAACCGTGCCATGCTTCGCGCGACGGGGATGACTGATAAAGATTTTGAAACGCCTATTGTTGGGGTGATTTCCACTTGGGCGGAAAATACACCTTGTAACATCCATTTGCATGATTTGGGCAAGCTAGCCAAGGAAGGTATCAAAGCAGAGGGCGCTTGGCCTGTTCAGTACGGGACTATTACGGTTGCGGACGGAATTGCCATGGGAACGCCAGGTATGCGCTTCTCTCTGACCTCACGCGACATCATCGCAGACTCCATCGAGGCTGCAATGGGTGGGCATAATGTGGATGCCTTTGTAGCTATCGGGGGCTGTGATAAAAATATGCCTGGCTCCATGATTGCCATTGCTAATATGGATATTCCTGCTGTCTTTGCCTACGGCGGAACGATTGCGCCGGGGAATCTGGACGGCAAGGATATTGACTTGGTTTCTGTCTTTGAAGGAATTGGGAAATGGAACCATGGTGACTTGACAGCTGAGGAAGTGCGCCGCATTGAGTGTAATGCATGCCCTGGTCCTGGTGGCTGTGGCGGTATGTATACGGCCAACACTATGGCGACGGCTATTGAAGTTCTGGGCATGAGCTTGCCAGGCTCTTCTTCTCACCCAGCTGAGTCCAAGGATAAGCAAGAGGATATCGAAGCAGCTGGTCGTGCTGTTGTGAAAATGCTGAAAATGGGGCTGAAGCCGTCTGACATCTTGACACGCGAAGCCTTTGAAGATGCAATCACAGTGACCATGGCTCTGGGTGGTTCTACAAATGCTACTCTGCACTTGCTGGCCATGGCGCATGCGGCCAATGTTGAGCTGACTCTTGATGACTTTAATGTCATTCAAGAGAAGGTACCACATTTGGCTGACTTGAAACCATCCGGTCAGTATGTCTTCCAAGACCTTTATGAGGTTGGGGGAGTGCCGGCTGTGATGAAATATCTCTTGGCGAACGGCTTCCTGCATGGCGACCGCATTACTTGTACAGGTAAAACGGTGGCAGAGAATCTGGCAGAATTTGCTGATCTGACACCAGGTCAAAAGGTTATTATGCCGCTTGAAAATCCAAAACGTGCAGACGGTCCGCTTATCATCTTGCATGGGAATCTGGCTCCAGATGGTGCTGTTGCTAAGGTTTCTGGTGTTAAAGTACGCCGTCACGTCGGACCAGCCAAGGTCTTTGACTCAGAAGAAGCAGCTATTGATGCTGTACTGGCTGATGAAGTGGTCGATGGCGATGTGGTCGTGGTTCGCTATGTTGGACCAAAGGGTGGCCCTGGTATGCCAGAAATGCTGTCACTTTCTTCTATCATCGTAGGGAAAGGTCAAGGGGACAAGGTGGCACTTCTAACTGACGGCCGCTTCTCAGGCGGTACTTACGGCTTGGTTGTCGGACACATTGCTCCGGAAGCTCAGGATGGTGGCCCGATTGCCTATCTTCGTACAGGCGATATGGTCACGGTTGACCAAGACACCAAGGAAATTTCTATGGCGATCTCTGACGAAGAGCTGGCGAAACGTAAGGCAGAAACGACTATTCCACCGCTTTATAGCCGCGGGGTATTGGGTAAATATGCCCACATGGTATCTTCTGCTGCTAAAGGTGCTGTTACTGACTTCTGGAAACCAGAAGAAACCGGCAAGAAATAGCCTATATATGACAAAAGAACCCGCTAGTTTTTCTAGCGGGTTTGATATTTTTATTTTAAATACTGATAAGTTAATTATTTTCTTATCTAGGACTGATTCCCAAAGCAATGCGGCCGAAGCGACTGATACGAGTGATTTTCCAAGCAGGAGACCAAGTAACCTCAACAGAGGCACTTTCAATCTCATCAATTTTCTTAAGAGAGTCCATAATGGCGATGGGCAGACTCTCAGCACAGTCGCAGGCTGTATCAGTAAAGGTCATAACAACCTTGCAGTGGCCGTTTTCGTCTAAGTTAATTTCATAAATCAACCCTAAGTTATAAACATCCAACTCTACATCCGGATCGTAAATACGCTCGAGCTTCTCCACCAATTTATCCTGAATGGCAGCTGCTCGGTCATTGATTTTGATATCGTCTCTCATTGCTATCCCCTTCTATCTCAGTTGAATTGTTTTTATTTTCTCACAATTCAGACTTTTTTTCAAGCTATTTTGGAACATGAAAACGGATTTAGTTCTTCCAAACGAAAAATCCCTTTCGGGCTCCTCAAAATGGCGGACTTATGATAGAATATAAGTACTAAAGAAGGCGGAGGTCAGAAGATGAAATTACAAAAACCTAAAGGAACTCAGGACATTCTTCCTCAGGAATCAGCCAAGTGGCAGTATGTAGAAGACTTTGCCCGCAAGACATTTAAAAAATATAATTACGGCGAAATCCGCACGCCGATTTTTGAGCACTATGAAGTCATCAGCCGCTCGGTCGGGGATACGACAGACATCGTGACCAAGGAAATGTATGACTTCTATGACAAGGGCGACCGCCATATCACGCTGCGTCCAGAGGGGACAGCGCCTGTGGTGCGTTCTTATGTAGAGAACAAGCTTTTTGCTCCTGAAGTGCAAAAGCCTGTCAAAGTCTACTATATGGGCTCTATGTTCCGCTATGAGCGACCTCAGGCTGGCCGTCTGCGCGAGTTTCACCAGATTGGAGCAGAGTGTTTTGGATCCAGTAATCCTGCTACAGATGTAGAAATGATTGCCATGGCGGCTCAATTTTTCAAGGATATTGGCATTACCAATGTCAGCTTGGAGCTTAACTCGCTAGGGAATCCTGAGAGCAGAGCTGCTTATCGTCAGGCCTTGATTGATTATCTGACTCCACTGAAGGCTAGCCTCTCAGCCGATAGCCAACGTCGCTTGGAGGAGAATCCGCTGCGCGTGCTGGATTCTAAAGAGCCCGAGGACAAGGCGGCTGTAGAAGGCGCTCCGTCTATTCTGGACTATCTGGATGAGAAGAGCAGTACCTACTTTGCGGCTGTTCGTTCCATGCTGAAGACCCTGCGAATCCCTTATGTCATCAATACCAATATGGTTCGTGGACTAGACTACTATAATCACACAATTTTCGAGTTTACGACAGAGGTAGCTGGCAGTCAACTGACCATTTGTGCTGGCGGCCGTTATGATGGACTGGTGGCTTACTTTGGTGGTCCGGAGACGCCAGGTGTTGGCTTTGGTATGGGCTTAGAACGTCTACTTCTCGTACTTAAAAAGCAAGGAGTAGATCTGCCGATTGAAACCGCTCTGGATGTTTATGTAGCTGTTTTAGGACCTGGTGCCAATGACAGAGCATTGAAGTTAGTGCAGGCTCTCCGCGCACAGGGATTTGCGGCAGAAAGGGATTATCTAGACCGCAAGCTCAAGGCTCAGTTTAAGTCGGCTGACATCTTTAAAGCCAAAACTCTTATCACCTTGGGGGAAAGCGAAGTGGAGAGCGGTCAGGTGACTGTTAAGAACAATCATAATCGTGAGGAGATTACTGTTAGCCTAGACAAAATCCAAAAAAAACTATCAGCTTATTTTTGAGAAGTTGGGGTTTTAAGCAAAGTGCACAATTCCTATTCCATAAAAAATACTACAGTTTTGTTACAAGAATATGATATAAACCAACAAGTGGATGATATTTTGGTATAATGGTCATATTCTATTAATTTAAAAGGAGAAACGATGAAAAAAATCCTTAAATTTGGTGTATTGCCTGCCTGTGTTCTTTTGCTTGGAGCTTGCTCAATGCTACCAAGAACGGAGAAGAAAAAATCAGAAGATGTGAAGACAGAGCAATCATCTTCATCCTCATCTGAGAAAGAAACGAATGAAAAGCGAATTGAGAAAGATGCCGATATTATTCTGCGAGCAGTCTTTACAGATCATTCTTCAGGTTTTACAACCTTGATGGGGACTTCTGTTGACAAATGGAAGAAAGGAATTTCTCAAGCCTACGTAGATGAAAACATATCCAAATATACGCCAGAAGAAGATTATACTATCGATTTAAAGACTGAATCGTTTACTCCATCAAAAACTTTAGAGTTGTTTGATCAGGCTCGTTTTAAAGTTTTGGCAACTATTGGGGATGATTTTGAGATTACTGGTGTTGAGGATGATGAAGATACTGCAACAGTAACGTTTAAGTCTCGTGCTATTGCAACCCGTGATTTGGCGAATGTGATTAATCTTGCTAAAGCGAGTCTCTTTGAAAATGGAATTGAAGATGTAAAAGAGTTGGAAGATTCGACTGATCCGGATCTTGAAAAACGTTTAGCTCTGCTTAATAACTTCCTTTTCTACTATGCTTTTGATCGTATGAATGAGGACTTTGGTTACATTGAACCACGTGAGTTTACAATGGAGTTAACTAAAACCAAGGAAGGTCGCTACATTCTTACTGATGAGAGCTTCCTTGAATTACGGAAATCTATTTTTGTGAATGAGTATTCGTCTAATGATGCTGAAACACGTAAAGGAAACAAAACAACAGATTCTGGATCAAAATCTGACTCAAGTTCATCTTCATCATCTGATAAATCAAAAGTGTAACAACTTTGATTAAAATAATTTTAATTTTTAATCATTTATTGATAAGCGATAAAAATTAACTAAGAGAGATAAATTCTCTCTTTTTTGATGTTTAAATCGAAGAACCTCCTCTTTTTGAAGTTAGGAAAAACTATATCTTAGGTATTTTATTTTTGGATATTCTTGATAAGTGAGTTAATTGTTAAAGCCTTAAGTTTATAAAATTTGGAGTATTGTATTTGAAATTATGTACTAAATCAATTATGATTTAGCTATTTATTATAATATCGTTTTAAATTGTTGTAGAGGAAGTATCAGTTGATACACTGCATATTATGCTATAATAGTCTATAGAAAGTCGAGGGAATGATGAAGAAAATATTATTGGTGGTTGTGGTGCAGGGTTTGGCTATCTTTGTGATTACTGGTCTGCTTTGTTATTTTATGCGGGGTGATTTTTTCTTCCGTGCCTTGGCGCCGATTTTTGGTCTGGCAGCGGGAGTTTTTCGCTTCGTGACGGCCATGGTGACAAAAGCATTTGCGCCTAGTCTCTATGAGGATCGCAAGAAAAAGGAATAATCTATAGAGTAGACAGTGGGTCTGGGGTCTTTGCCTCAGGCCTTTTGTCATAACTGTCAGCATTAGAAATAATGTGCTTTAATATTTTTCAGAAAAAGAACGGACAGAAGGGCTTTCTTAGGCTCTTTGTGGTAAAATAGTAACAGAATTAAAAATTTGGAGAGTAAAGATGAAACGTTCTATGTATGCTGGGCGTGTTCGCAAGGAGCATGTTGGTCAGGAAGTCACTTTGAAGGGCTGGGTTGCCCGCCGTCGGGATTTGGGCGGTCTGATTTTCATTGATTTGCGCGACCGCGAGGGCATTATGCAGCTGGTCATCAATCCTGAGACAGTGTCTGCAGAGGTCATGGCAACCGCAGAAAGCCTGCGCAGTGAGTTTGTGCTGGAGGTGACAGGCAAGGTGGCTGCGCGTGAGCAGGCTAATGACAAGCTGGCAACAGGAAGCGTGGAGCTGCATGTGGAAAGCCTGACTGTCTTAAATACAGCCAAGACAACTCCTTTTGAAATCAAAGACGGCATCGAGGTGAATGACGATACGCGCTTGCGCTACCGTTATCTGGACTTGCGCCGGCCAGAGATGCTGGAGAACTTCAAGCTCCGTGCCAAGGTGACTCACTCTATCCGCAACTATCTAGATGAGCTGGAGTTTCTTGATGTGGAAACACCTTTCCTATCTAAGTCAACGCCAGAAGGAGCGCGTGATTACTTGGTGCCTAGCCGAGTTCATCAGGGGCATTTTTACGCTCTGCCACAGAGTCCGCAGATTACCAAACAGCTCTTGATGAATGCTGGTTTCGACCGTTATTACCAGATTGTAAAATGTTTCCGAGACGAGGACTTGCGTGGTGATCGTCAGCCAGAGTTTACTCAGGTGGACTTGGAGACTTCTTTCTTGTCTGGTCAGGAGATTCAGGACATTACAGAAGGCTTGATTGCTCGTGTTATGAAGGAAACTAAGGGCATTGACGTTGAGCTGCCTTTCCCCCGCATGAAGTATGATGATGCTATGGCTCTTTATGGGGTTGATAAGCCAGATACACGCTTTGAGATGTTGCTGCAGGACTTGACAGAGCTTGTCAAGGGAGTTGACTTCAAGGTCTTTTCAGAGGCTCCAGCTGTCAAGGCTATCGTCGTGAAAAATGCTGCAGATAAATACTCTCGCAAAGATATTGACAAACTGACAGAGCAAGCAAAACAGCATGGTGCTAAGGGGCTTGCTTGGGTGAAAGTGGCTGATGGTGAGCTGGCTGGTCCAGTTGCTAAGTTCTTAACAGACTTGACAAATCCGTTGACAGAAGCTTTACAGCTTGAAAATAATGACCTGGTGCTCTTTGTGGCTGATACTTTGGAAGTGGCAAATGCAGCTTTGGGAGCTCTTCGGGTGCGTTTGGCCAAGGAGTTAGACTTGATAGACCCAGATTCATTTAACTACCTTTGGGTGGTGGACTGGCCAATGTTTGAATGGTCAGAAGAAGAGGGTCGCTACATGAGCGCCCACCATCCTTTCACCTTACCGCAGAAAGATTCTGAGCAAGAACTAGAAGGAGACCTGAGCAAGGTACGGGCTGTGGCCTATGATATCGTCCTCAATGGCTATGAGCTGGGTGGCGGAAGTCTTCGGATCAACCAGAAAGACTTGCAGGAGCGGATGTTCAAGGCGCTTGGATTCTCAAATCAAGAAGCTACTGAGCAGTTTGGCTTCCTTCTGGAGGCTATGGACTATGGTTTTCCACCGCATGGCGGCTTGGCTTTGGGCTTGGACCGCTTTGTGATGCTCTTGGCTGGTGAAGAAAATATTCGTGAAGTCATTGCCTTTCCAAAGAATAACAAGGCTTCTGATCCAATGACACAGGCACCTAGTCCAGTATCGGTCGCTCAATTAGAGGAATTAAGTTTACAAGTGGAAGCACATGAAGAAGACTAATTTTTATAAACTCTTTCGCTATTATGTCCGCAGGTTTGCTTATAATTTTAAGATTTTGCGGTCTTTAAAGAGTATCTCGCGTGAGAAGTACGATGAGAAGATTTCTGCCTCGCTTGTCTATGGCTTTTTGTCGGCTGTCGCAGTCAATTTCTTCTTTCAGCCGGGGCATGTTTATTCCAGCGGGGCGACTGGTCTGGCGCAGGTCATTACTGCCCTCAGTACTCGTTTCTTAGGTTTCACCATTCCGGTTTCTGTGACTTTTTACGCCATCAATATTCCGCTCATGATCCTGGCCTGGTACCAGATTGGGCATAAGTTTACCATTTTTACCTTTATCACGGTTACGATGAGCTCGCTCTTTATCCAGTTTGTGCCGGAAGTGACCTTGACTGATAATCCTATTATCAACGCCCTTTTCGGCGGTGTGGTCATGGGGGCGGGGATTGGCTTTGCCCTTAAGTCCAGTATTTCCAGCGGTGGGACGGATATTGTCAGTCTGACTGTTCGCAAGAAAACAGGTAGGAATGTCGGCCATATTTCCTTTATTGTCAATGGGATTATTATGCTGATTGCGGGTCTGACCTTTGGATGGGAATATGCGCTGTACTCCATGATTACCATTTTTGTATCTAGCCGGGTGACGGATGCTGTCTTTACCAAGCAGAAGCGCATGCAGGCTATGATTATCACCAGCCATCCGGACAGGGTGATTGATAAGATTCACAACAAGCTGCATCGCGGGGCGACAGTGATCCATGGCGCCGAGGGAACTTACAATCATGAGCAAAAAGCCGTTCTGGTGACGGTTATTACCCGAGCTGAGTTTAATGAATTCAAGCAAATCATGAAAAATACGGATCCAACTGCCTTTGTCTCCGTAGCGGACAATGTCCATATCTTAGGACTCTTTGTGGAGGAGTGAAGATATTCGTTGAGTTTGGGAAAGCAAAGCAGTATAGTGTGGGAGTTTGTGCTTAAAATGAGCTTTTATGATAGGAGATTCATATGCGGTAGGACAATAGTCCCACCGCTTTCTATTCTCTATGATGGAGGGTGGAAATCTTAAGTAAGAAAGGATATACAAACGCAGGAGATTTTCAGACAATGACGACTTATAAAAAAATCATGAATATCGCCTTACCGGCTATGGCGGAGAACTTTTTGCAGATGCTCATGGGAATGGTCGACAGCTATTTGGTGGCCAGTCTTGGGCTGATTGCGATCTCTGGTGTCTCGGTGGCCGGCAACATCATTACTATTTATCAGGCAATCTTTATCGCGCTGGGAGCTGCTATTTCCAGTATCATCTCCAAGACTCTGGCTCAAGGAGACAAGGAGCGTTTGGCCTATCATACAGCTGAGGCTATCAAGCTGACGTTGCTTCTGAGCCTTCTGTTGGGGCTGATTTCCCTGCTCTTTGGCAGGCAGATGCTGGATCTTCTGGGGACGGAAAAAGCGGTGGCTGAAGCAGGCGGTCTTTATCTGGCTCTGGTTGGAGGGACTATTGTTCTGCTAGGCTTGATGACTTCTTTTGGGGCTCTGGTGCGGGTTACGCGCAATCCTAGATTCCCCATGTATGTCAGTCTTCTGACCAATGTCCTCAATGCCCTCTTTTCCGGTCTGGGGATTTACGTCTTTCGGCTTGGTATTATTGGTGTAGCGCTGGGAACGGTGCTGGCTCGTTTGGTTGGTGTACTGATTCTATGGCGGGAGCTGGATTTATCCACAATCCGCTGGAGCTGGGGCTTAGATGGAGAGCTATTGCGCCTGTGTCTGCCGGCTGCTGGAGAGCGGCTCATGATGCGGGCCGGTGATGTAGTTATTATTGCCATTGTGGTCGTCTTTGGGACGGACGCAGTAGCGGGGAATGCCATCGGTGAAGTCCTGACTCAGTTTAATTATATGCCTGCCTTTGGGGTTGCGACAGCAACAGTCATGCTAGTCGCCCAAGCGGTTGGTGAGGGAGATATGCAAGAGGTCGGTCTGATTCGTCAGCGGACCTTCTGGTTGTCTTTTGCTTGCATGTTGCCTGTGGCTTTAGGGATTTTCGCCTTTGGACGGCCGCTGACCTTGCTCTATACGGATAATAGCGGAGCTATCACAGCCAGTCTTCTAGTCATCCTCTTTTCCCTATTGGGAACTCCCATGGCAGTGGGAACCGTGATTTACACAGCTGTCTGGCAGGGGCTGGGCAATGCTAGACTGCCCTTTTATGCCACGGCTATTGGTATATGGCTGATTCGCATCGTTACAGGTTATTTGCTGGGTGTGACCTTTGGCTTGGGTCTGCCGGGGGTCTGGGCTGGGACGCTCTTGGACAATGGCTTCCGCTGGTTATTTTTAAAGGTTTTATTTGACAGAAAAATGAGGAAAATCACATGACAAAAGCGTTTATTTGGGATTTGGACGGCACCTTGTTGGACTCCTACGATGCTATTTTGGCGGGGATTGAGGAAACCTATGCTCACTATGGTTTGGACTTCGACAGAACCCGTATCCACAGCTATATCCTAAAGCACTCTGTCCAAAAGCTCTTGGAGGAAGTGGCATCTGAGAAAGGCCTGGATGCTGCCGAGATGAATGCCTTCCGTGGAGCAAGCCTAAAGGAGAAAAATGCTCAGGTCCATTTGATGGAAGGGGCTGCGGAGATTCTGGCCTGGGCTGAGGAGCAGGGCATTGCCCAGTTTGTCTATACCCACAAGGGGCTCAATGCTCATAAAATCTTAAAAGACTTGGGAATTCATGATTATTTTATAGAAATCATCACAACAGCCAACGGCTTTGAGCGCAAGCCCCACCCAGAAGGTGTCGACTATCTGCTCGAGAAATATGGCCTGAACAAGAAGGAAACCTACTATATCGGCGACCGGACCCTGGATGTAGATGTCGCCGTCAACAGTGGTATCCAGAGCATTAACTTCTGTGACTACCGACCAGAAATCAATCAGAAAATAGAGAAGCTGGTGGATATAAAGCAATTATTTACAAGATAAAAAGCAGACCAGAACTGATCTACTGTCAGTCTAGCCTGCTTTTTCTTTTAGAGAAGGCGAGTGATTTTTTAAAGATAGGAAAGTTGGAGATTTTCCCCAACAAAACATTCTTTATGTGAACAAAATATGTGTAGTAAGTATTGAATAAAAAGGTAATTGATAAGTTTATTGTTAGGTCAAGAGATGATATAATCTAATTAATTATAAATATTTAAAAGAGGTAAGACTATGACCTTAATTAATAAACTTGAAAATGCTATAAAAGAGTTAGAAGGAGGAAGATTTCAAAAACTATGTGATTCGTATTTAAGAAAAAAATATGATTTTAAAATTGTTTCGTTAGGTTCGCAAGAAGGAACAGATAAGACAACTAAAGGGATTCCAGATTCTTACGCAGAGGAAGACGATAAATATGTTTATATCATGTATGGTACCCATAAGCCTGTAATACCTAAATTGAAAGAAGACATTCGGTCAGTTAAGAAAAAAATTTTAGAAGAAAGTATTGCTGAAGATAAAGTTGGGAGACTTATTTGTTGTCATACTTCTTCAAATATAACAATTGAACAAAAAGAAGAACTAGAAAAAATATTTGAGCCTTATAGATTAGAATTGATTGGAATTAATGAGTTGGCTTATGACCTGACAAAGTTGAATTTTCAATATTTGGCAAAAGAGTATCTATCAATCAGTGAATCCACAGAGCAAGTTTGGGCTCTTGATGATTTTATAAGAATTCATGATATGAGCAAAACTAATGCACCTATATCAAATGATTATATTGGAGATGTGAAAAAGTATATTAATAACATGGAATCAAGTGAAAACCGGATTTTATTAATATCTTCTAAATCTGGAACAGGAAAAACTAGATTAGCAATTGAAATTTGTTCTTTGCTAGATAGAAATAAATATAACATTCTGTGTGTTAAGAGCAACAATCAAGACATTTATCAAGATGTCAAACGTTATTTAAGCTTAGATAAAGAAAATATTATTTTTATCGATGATGTTAATACTACGCAAAATTATATTTCGACACTTGGGCTATTGAATACGAATAGTAATATTAGGTTTATTCTTACCGTACGAGATTATGCTAAAAAAGATATAATCAATAACATTAAAGATTATGGTTACGATAATTTTGTTCCAACTCTTTTAAAAGATGATAATTTTAAGCATTACTCAATCAATTCTCTAAAAAGAATTTTACCAATAAAGAAATTGAACATATCGAAACGATATCTAAAAGCAATCCACGTATTGCAGTCATTGCAGCGAAGTTATCTAGTTCACAGGATTTGACTAATTTTAATAATGAGATAGATATTTTAAACGATTACTATGAAGAAATTTTAGACAAGAACAATATTATTTATTCAGAGCAACAGAGCTTATTTATCTTATCTTACCTGAAAAAAATTAGATTGGATAATTTAGAAAGCAATCAGGAATTCAATAAATTATTGAAAATAATTGATATAACAAATACTGATTTTAAGAGTGGGGTAGAGAGGCTTCATGAGCGAGAGTTGTGTAACATTTATAACGACAAAATTGTAAAGATAGCGGATCAATCATTAGATGATTATATAGTTATTAAGTTTTTAATAAAAAAGAAAATATCAATCTTAGAAATTTTACATGAGTTATATCCGGTAAGCGATCAAAGAGTTGTTCAAATATTAAATCAATGTTCCAATTTTATTAGGTCAAAGGATGATCTGGAAAGCATTTCAGATGCAGTTAGAACTTATTATGCTGAAAGTAATTTTGAAAATGACGAACTTAAAGAAAAATTTTTAATACAATTTGGAGTATTACTTCCTTTAGAAGCAATTTCACATGTTAAAAATAAAATTGATAATATAGAGTCTGAGGCTTATACAAAGACTAATTTTATTAACCAGAAGGATAAAAAGGAATCTATTGAGGATTCGGTTTTAAATATTATATTTGTAATTACACGGACAAGATATTGTAGTCAAATTCTCCAATTATTATTAAAGTACTTTGATAAAAATCCTAATATGATTTCGGAGGTTTATAGTATTCTTGAAGCAAACTACGGTTTGGTTACAGAAAGAGCATATGATTATGTCTTAGCTGGAAATGTCATTTCTGAACTTACTAATCTTGATTTGACGAAAAATTATAACCAAGAATTAATTGTAACAATTTTGAAACAGTATCTTAAAATTATAGTTGATAGAACAGAATCTAATGAGAAGACATTTACATTTAGCCATTATGTTATTCCTGACAGTGAAAATTTAAGCCAGTATCATAGAAGCATACTAAAACTTTTGGCAAGTCTATATAAAATAGGAGCCTCTGAAATTAGACTTTATATTGATAAAATCCTGTATGATTACAGTAGAACAATTTTGAATCATTCCGAAAGTCACGGCGAGACCATCCTTGGAGATTTGAAAAGCATTAGAGAATTTTTTTTTAGTGATATTAAAAACTTATCTATGGTTGGAGAAAAAATAGTTTATGCTTTACATAAAGCTGAAGTGAAAGAAAACTTACCGAGTTTTTTTGACGATTATATAATTTCTGAAAGACAAGAGATATATAATAATTTAACCAATCCTAACCATGCGTGTTTTTATAAGGATGATGTGAAAATTAAACTACAACAAATTGCAGATAGCTATTCAAGCAATTGGCAAAATATTTTCAAATTTGCAAATCAATTTAAAAATAACTTGTTTATGAATGATATCAATATTGAACTGGTGCTATTTAATATGTTTTTGCTATTAAAAAACGATAACAAGATAAAATTTTTAAATTCTATGTTTAAATCAAACTATCATTTTGGAAACAGGACTCCGATTAGTTTTTTAGAAAATATCGAGAAAAGTTCAATGCAGTCTGTTATTGCTTCCTCTCCGGAATTAGAAAAATATGAATGGCAACTTGCTTATTTAACTCAACTTGAAAACGTAAAAAATAGAGATTTACAGACATTAAAGGGTCTTCTAAAAGCTAATTCTTTACCAGATTATCTTACGATTCTAAATTTTGAGAGATTGATTTTGAAAGATCCAAGTTTGAAAGAGTTATTAATACAAAAAGCAGGGAATGCTAATTTTGTTATTTTTGATTTTATACGAGAAGAGGATGTGAGAAAATTAATAAATCTAATTGGAGAAAACGATTTAAAATCCCAGTATTTAATCGATTTAGGAAACAGAATTGATCACACCTGTAGTCTTTTTCAAAAATTAGGGGAAAATGATGTTAATTTTTCAGTAGAAGTATTGAAGAAAATTGATGAGCTGAAAATGGGAAGCACAAATTTAGGATACATGATATTACATACTATAAATGGATTTAGTGATAAGAATGAAATTTATAAAAAATTTATACACTTTGCAATAAATAAGTCATATTACTACTATAATAGTATGCTCGGTGATATTATAAAAAAGGATAGTCAAATTATAATAGAAATGTTGGAAGAAACAGGTAATGAACAATTTGCAATTAGATTAGTTAATCTAGGTGTAGAAGTTATAGAAGATGGTAATCAAAGATTACTATTATTTAAACTGCTCAAATCAAAAGAATTTGGCAAGAAGTCTTTTCAAGAAATACATTTTAGTCCGTATTCGTATTTTTTTACGGGGAGTCATGTTCCAGTGTTGGAATTAGAAAAAGAACACTTAGAAAATATTAAAGAGATATTTAAAACTGATTTAGATTACATTGATTTACTTCTTCACTTAGATAAACTAATAGATGGCAAGCGTAAGGAGATTGAAAGAGAATTGGAAAAAGAGTTTTAAGTAGATTATTTTCCACGCCGCCTTTTCTGTCTTTGTCCGCCTTTCGTGTTATAATAAACCTATGGAAAATAAGAATAAGTTATTATTAATCGACGGTTCGTCCGTTGCTTTTCGCGCTTTTTTTGCGCTTTATAATCAAATCGACCGTTTCAAGAGTCCATCTGGTCTGCATACCAATGCTATTTATGGCTTCCACCTCATGCTCAATCATCTCTTGGAGCGCGTGCAGCCGACTCATGTCCTAGTAGCTTTTGATGCTGGCAAGACGACCTTCCGGACCGAGATGTACGCTGACTATAAGGCAGGTCGGGCCAAGACACCAGATGAATTTCGTGAGCAACTGCCCTTTATCCGAGAAATGCTGAAGCACCTAGGCATTCACTACTACGACTTGGCTCAGTACGAGGCGGATGACATCATCGGGACCTTGGATAAGATGGCTGAAAAGACGGCTGTGCCTTACGATGTGACCATTATCAGCGGCGATAAAGATTTGATTCAGCTGACGGATGATAATACCGTGGTGGAGATTTCCAAGAAAGGCGTAGCCGAGTTCGAGGAATTTACACCAGCCTACCTCATGGAAAAGATGGGTATCACGCCTAAGCAGTTCATTGATCTTAAGGCGCTGATGGGCGATCAGTCGGATAATATCCCCGGTGTGACCAAGATAGGTGAGAAGACTGGTCTCAAGCTCCTCTTGGAGTATGGTTCTTTGGAAAATCTCTATGAAAATATTGACCAGCTCAAAGCTTCCAAGATGAAGGAAAATCTGATCAATGACAAGGACAAGGCCTTCTTATCTAAAACCCTAGCCACTATCAATACTCAGGCTCCGATTGAAATCGGACTGGATGATTTGGTTTATAAGGGTCCGCAGGTAGAGGCTCTGAGCAAATTCTATGACGAGATGGGCTTCAAGCAGCTCAAGGCTCAGCTAGGAATGGCTCAGGATCCTGTAGAAGTCAAACCAATTGAATTTACCAAAGTGACCGAGGTGACAGCAGATATGCTGGCACCAGAGCAATTTTTCTATTTTGAAATCTTGGGTGACAACTACCACAAGGAAGAGATTGTTGGTCTTGCCTGGGGCGATAGCCGTCAGATTTATGTCGGCACCAGCGATTTACTGCAACAGCCTCTCTTTCAGGAATTTTTGACAAAAACAGCTCTGAAAACCTACGACCTCAAGCGGACCAAGGTACTGCTCAGTCATTATGGTATCGAATTGCCAGCAGCTTCCTTTGATGCGCGTCTAGCCAAGTATCTGCTTTCGACGGTCGAGGACAATGAGCTGGCGACCATTGCTCGCCTCTACGGCCAAACAATTCTGCCGACTGATGACGAGGTGTATGGCAAGGGAGCTAAGCGCGCTCTGCCGGACCAAGCGCAGTTCTTTGAGCATCTGGCTCGAAAAGTCCAAGTATTGTTGGAAACAGAAGAGCCGATGCAAGAGCAGCTTCGTTCCCACGATCAGCTGGATTTGTTGCTTGAAATGGAGCAGCCCCTGGCCTTTGTCTTAGCCAAGATGGAGATTGCGGGGATTAAGGTTGAGCGGGAAACCCTACAGGGCATGCAGGCAGAAAACGAAAAGACGCTGGAAAGTCTAACGCAGGAGATTTATGACCTGGCTGGTCAGGAGTTCAATATCAACTCACCGAAACAGCTGGGAACCATTCTCTTTGAGGATATGGGGCTGCCGCTGGAGTACACCAAAAAGACCAAGACAGGCTACTCTACAGCAGTGGATGTTCTGGAACGTTTAGCACCGATAGCACCGATTGTGTCTAAGATTCTGGAATATCGTCAAATCAGCAAGCTCCAGTCCACTTACATTATTGGATTGCAGGAGGCCATTGCGGCTGACGGTAAGATTCACACTCGCTATGTTCAGGATTTGACTCAGACGGGCCGCCTGTCCTCGGTTGACCCCAACCTGCAGAATATCCCCGTTCGTTTGGAGCAGGGGCGCCTTATTCGCAAGGCTTTTGTGCCAGAGTGGGCAGACAGCGTACTACTCAGCTCGGATTATTCCCAGATTGAGCTGCGGGTGCTGGCTCACATTTCGCAGGACGAGCATCTGATTGCTGCCTTTCAGCATGGAGAAGACATTCACACGGCTACCGCCATGCGGGTCTTTGGTATTGAAAAGGCAGAGGATGTGACGCCTAATGACCGCCGCAATGCCAAGGCTGTCAACTTCGGAGTAGTCTATGGCATTTCCGACTTCGGACTGGCTAATAATCTGGGAATTTCCCGCAAGGCAGCTAAAGACTATATTCAGACTTATTTTGAGCGTTTCCCTGGTATCAAGAATTATATGGAAACCATCGTCCGCGAAGCGCGTGATAAGGGCTATGTAGAGACTATTTACCATCGCCGCCGCTCCTTGCCGGATATCAATTCTCGCAACTTTAACATCCGAAATTTTGCGGAGCGCACAGCTATTAACAGCCCGATCCAAGGCTCCGCCGCAGACATTCTCAAAGTTGCTATGATTAATCTGGATCGAGCTCTGACAGAGAAGAATTTCAAGTCTCGCATGCTCTTGCAGGTGCACGATGAAATCGTGCTGGAAGTGCCAAATGACGAGCTAATTGCCGTCCGCCAGCTGGTCAAAGAAACCATGGAAGCTGCGATTGAGCTAGCCGTTCCGCTAGTAGCTGATGAAAATGCCGGCCAAACTTGGTACGAGGCGAAATAAAACAAGATACAAAGAGCGTCAAAACCGACTGAAAATTAGGAGTCCGGACGAAGGAGCCATGCTCCTAGAACGGATTATCTATTTTCTAAGGTTTTAGCCCAGATTCAGTTAAGACGTAAATACTGCAAAACTATCTAGCTTTATTATGAATGAGGAGGAAGCCTATGACTTATCATTTTCAAAATCCCAGTGATGCCATCGTCAAGCATTATCTGAACAACAGCAAGGTGATTGCTGTTGTTGGCTTGTCTGACCGCGAAGAAACGACCAGCAACCGTGTGTCCAAAGAGATGCAGGAGCGAGGCTATCGCATTATTCCGGTCAATCCGCGGGCAGCGGGCAGTCAAATTTTTGGTGAGACTGTTTATGCTAGTCTCAAAGATATTCCTTTTCCAGTGGATATTGTCGATGTATACCGCCGCAGTGAGTTTTTGCCGGATGTGGCACTGGATTTTCTGCAGTCGGATGCCAAGATTTTCTGGGCTCAGTTGGGCTTGGAGAGTGAGGAAGCTGAGCAGATTTTGCGGACAGCCGGTCGGGATGACATTGTCATGGACCGCTGCATTAAACGCGAGCATACCCGCTTGATTCTGGGCGAATAAGATGGCCAAGTTAGTCATCATTCGTGGCAATTCCGGCTCTGGCAAGTCTAGCCTAGCCAGGAAACTGCAGACTCACTACGGCCGAGGGACTATCCTGATATCGCAGGATACGGTTAGACGGGACATGCTCAAGGAAAAAGTCGAGCCAGGAAATTTATCTATTGACCTGACGGAAACATTGGCACGCTTCGGTTACGAACATGATTTGCTAGTTCTGGTAGAAGGGTTTTATGAGACGGGCATTTACGGACAGATGCTAGAGCGGTTGAAAAAACTCTTCGCTCCGCAGGTCTTTGCCTACTACTATGACCTGTCCTTTGAGGAGACGGTTTGGCGCCATCGTACCAGAGCCAAACAGGCGGAGTTTGCTCCGTATGACATGAAGCGCTGGTGGAAAGACCGGGATTTCTTAGGCTGGGAAGAGGAATCCTTCTTCACAGATGAGGATTCACTAGAGGCAGCCTTTGATAAAATCTGCTCTGCCCTAGACAAGACATAATATAATAGTAAATAAAAAACAACTCACAAGCTTAGGACAAGGAGTTCCGTGCCTGTGGGTTGTTTTCTTTTGAGCTTGCTTTTTCTTTTTTCAATTCCTCGTAAAAGAGAATGTAAGCAGTCGCAGTATAAGGGAGAACCATAATATTCAATATCCCATACGTCATTTTAGCCAATAAATTCCAGCCGATGAAGCTCAGATCCAGCAAAAATAGCTTTCCTTTATAGCCTTTCATTAACTTCCGGCTTTGACGGATAGCAGAGAAAGCTCCCTGGTAGGTGTCAGCCTCAAGCTGGTCGTAGAGGATGAGCTCTGCTTGAGAATATGCGTAGTACTGAGGAACAGTGATGCCTAGACCAACCAATATCAAGAGGCTTCCCAGTAACATACCAGGGGTGTATTGAAGAATCTGCTGTCCTGCCTCGCTTTGAGCAGTCAGCACAGTATGGGCAGGAAGTTTTTCCGAAATATTGAGAATCTTATAAGCATTGAAGACGGACAGAAGACTCCCGCAAAATATAGGAAGATTCCAAAGGAAAAGCAATAGCTGCTTGAGCAAAACGGTTTTGAAAACAGGTGTGAAGTTCTTGCTCGTAAAAAGATGCCCAATATCTGAAAAGCGAACCTCATCCTTTTTCTTGCGGATGACGGTTATCATGGTGTAGCTGGCAGAAAGCAGCAGGAGAGACGTGATAAACTGAATGGTCGTCGGAAAAAGAGTTCGGCTAATCAGAAAATATATGAACTGGCTGAAGGTCAGGTCGGAAACGGAGTCTCTTAGATTCCCAATAAGGGAAAGCAAGATGTTTAGGATACCGGCAAGAGTCGGGGCCGCAAACAAAAGAAAAATCCCCCTCGTTTGACTGCGGACGGTACGAGCCTGAGCTCTGATGTTACTTAGATTCATAATTCCTCCATTTGGATTTGTCTGTTACATTATATCATACCCCGTGACAGATAGAAGTTTTTTTGGTAAAATCATACGGTATCTTGTGAGCCCTTGCTGCTCATTATATAGAAGAAAAATCGCTGGGACTGTTTTTCCCAGCAGGAGGAAACATGTCAACATCACCGATTCAGTATCGTTTGATCAAAAAAGAAAAGCACACAGGTGCTCGCTTGGGAGAGATTATTACGCCTCACGGGACCTTTCCGACGCCTATGTTTATGCCAGTCGGGACTCAAGCGACGGTCAAGACCCAGTCGCCAGAAGAACTCAAGCAAATGGGGTCAGGTATCATCTTGTCTAATACCTATCACCTCTGGCTGCGGCCGGGCGATGAGCTGATTGCCCGCGCAGGAGGCTTGCACAAGTTCATGAACTGGGACCAGCCTATTCTGACCGATAGCGGCGGTTTCCAGGTTTATTCTCTAGCTGACAGCCGCAACATCACAGAAGAAGGAGTAACTTTCAAGAACCACCTCAATGGTTCCAAGATGTTCCTATCGCCAGAAAAGGCCATCTCTATCCAGAACAATCTAGGCAGCGACATCATGATGTCCTTTGATGAGTGTCCACAGTTCTACCAACCTTATGACTATGTCAAGAAGTCCATTGAGCGGACCAGCCGTTGGGCAGAGCGTGGCCTCAAGGCCCACAGCCGTCCGCACGACCAAGGTCTCTTTGGGATTGTTCAGGGTGCTGGCTTTGAAGATTTGCGTCGCCAGTCTGCTCAAGACTTGGTCAGCATGGATTTTCCAGGCTACTCTATTGGAGGACTGGCTGTTGGTGAGTCCCACGAAGAGATGAATGCAGTGCTGGACTTCACAACGCCTATGCTGCCTGAAAACAAGCCCCGCTATCTCATGGGAGTTGGAGCACCAGATAGCTTGATTGATGGGGTTATCCGTGGTGTGGATATGTTTGACTGCGTCCTGCCGACTCGGATTGCCCGAAACGGTACCTGTATGACCAGCGAAGGACGTCTGGTTGTAAAAAATGCCCAGTTTGAGGAAGATTTCACGCCGCTGGACCATGACTGTGACTGCTACACATGTAGCAACTACACGCGGGCTTATATCCGCCACTTGCTTAAAGCGGACGAAACCTTCGGCATCCGCCTGACCAGCTATCATAATCTCTACTTCTTGGTAAATCTTATGAAGAAGGTTCGCCAAGCTATCATGGATGACAACCTGCTGGAATTCCGTGAAGACTTTATTGAGCGCTACGGCTACAATAAATCCAGCCGAAATTTCTAAGAAGCTCCATTTGAAAGGGGAAGCCATGTCTGATGAAGAGAAATTGCTGAAAAGATTGTCAGCTTATCTGTCAGATGACCAAAAACATACTATACGTATATACGGTCATGGTGCTTCGGGCAAGTCAACTTTTGCTCGAAAACTCCAACTAATATTGGGTGAGGAACGAGCCAATCTGCTAGCAACAGATCCTTATGTAATTACTGGGGAGTATCGAGATTTGCTCAGTTCCAAAGATTTTCTTCATCAAAAAGTAACAGCCTGCCTCCCAGCTGTTCATGAACTAAGCAGTCTGGAGCGAGATATTTGTGCCTTGCAGTCTGGTCTGGATATTCTGACCATTGGCACAGCTTGGTCGCCTAGCTTGCGTTTATCAGCCCGAAAGCCGATTTTAATAGTAGAAGGCATGTCGGCTGCCTTTTTGCCTGAAAGTTTGTTTGATTTGTCGATTTGCTTTTACACGGATGATCAGACCGAGTTAGAACGCCGCTTGGCTCGGGACGTGGCTGTACGAGAGCGCAGATCAGATTGGATAAAGCAGACACATCTAGCTCGGCGAGAGCAATATAGGCACTTCTATCAGCCCTATCTAGCGGCTGCAGACCTTGTCATCTGCCAGTCGGACAACAGCTTTCGCATCGAAAAGGACAGTCCCTTACTATAAAATAAAGTAGCCAAGGGTAAATTTTCATTTTTGATCTCACTGATGTGCGTCAGTGAGATTTTGTATTTTCTGAATACAAAATCGAATAAATAGTTGAAAAAGTCTAAATTTTCTTCTAGATAGTGACTTACAAGACTTATAAATTGTTTAGAAAACACTTTCATAAAAAATTATCCTAAAAATCTTTAAAAAATTACTCAAATCCCTTGCAATGACTGGTTCTTTGTGTTAAGATACTATGGTGCTGTAAAAATACAGTGTGTAGCTTTGATGCAAGAGGTTGCGACACGCTCGGTTGCATTGCCACGCAATCACCTGTCGGTTTTCTTGTGGAGCTAGCCTATTATCTTAAATAGACGAAAAGGAGAAAAAGATGGCAAACAAAAAAATCCGCATCCGTTTGAAAGCTTACGAACATCGTACACTTGATACAGCGGCTGCAAAAATCGTAGAAACTGCTACTCGTACTGGTGCTGAAGTTGCGGGTCCAATCCCACTTCCAACTGAGCGCAGCCTCTACACAATCATTCGTGCGACTCACAAATACAAAGACTCTCGCGAACAATTTGAAATGCGTACTCACAAACGCTTGATTGACATCATCAACCCAACTCAAAAAACAGTTGACGCTTTGATGAAATTAGATCTTCCAAGTGGTGTGAACGTAGAGATTAAACTTTAATCTAAAGCTTGATCTAAACCAGAGCATAAAAAACGCTCGTTAAAAACTTTTTGAAAAAATTATAGAAAAGGAAACATTTTCTCATGACAAAAGGAATCTTAGGGAAAAAAGTGGGAATGACTCAAATCTTCACTGAAGCTGGCGAATTAATCCCTGTAACTGTTGTTGAAGCAGCTCCAAACGTTGTTCTTCAAGTTAAAACAGTTGAAACAGATGGTTACAACGCAGTTCAAGTTGGTTTTGATGACCTTCGTGACGTGTTGAGCAACAAACCTGCCAAAGGCCATGTAGCGAAAGCTAACACAGCTCCTAAGCGCTTCATTCGTGAATTCAAAAACATTGAAGGCTTGGAAGTTGGAGCAGAAATCACTGTCGATACATTCGAAGCTGGTGATGTTGTTGATGTAACAGGAACTTCAAAAGGTAAAGGTTTCCAAGGTGTTATCAAGCGCCATGGCCAATCTCGTGGTCCAATGGCTCACGGTTCACGTTACCACCGTCGTCCTGGTTCAATGGGACCAGTTGCGCCAAACCGCGTGTTCAAAAACAAACGCTTGGCTGGACGTATGGGTGGCAACCGTGTAACGATTCAAAACCTTGAAATCGTACAGGTTGTTCCAGAGAAGAACGTTATCCTGATTAAAGGTAACGTACCAGGTGCTAAGAAATCTCTTATCACTATCAAGTCAGCAGTTAAAGCTGGTAAATAATAAAGAAAGGGGAAATCAGTCACAATGGCAAACGTAAAATTATTTGACCAAACTGGTAAAGAAGCTGGTGAAGTAGTTCTGAACGATGCGGTCTTTGGTATTGAGCCAAATGAATCAGTTGTCTTTGATGTTATCATCAGCCAACGCGCTAGCCTTCGTCAAGGAACTCACGCTGTTAAAAACCGTTCTGCAGTATCAGGCGGCGGACGCAAACCATGGCGTCAAAAAGGAACTGGACGTGCTCGTCAAGGTTCTATCCGCTCTCCACAATGGCGTGGTGGTGGTATCGTATTCGGTCCAACTCCTCGTTCATATGCTTACAAACTTCCACGTAAAGTTCGTAGATTGGCATTGAAATCAGTTTATTCTGAAAAAGTTGCTGAAAACAAATTCGTAGCTGTAGACAGCCTTTCATTTACAGCTCCAAAAACTGCTGAGTTTGCAAAAGTGCTTGCTGCACTGAGCATTGATACGAAAGTTCTTGTTATTCTTGAAGAAGGAAACGAATTCGCTGCACTTTCAGCTCGCAACCTTCCAAATGTGAAAGTTGCAACTGCAACAACTGCAAGCGTTCTGGACATCGTAAACAGCGATAAACTTCTGGTTACTCAGGCAGCTATCTCTAAAATTGAGGAGGTTCTTGCATAATGAATTTGTACGACGTAATCAAAAAACCTGTTATCACTGAAGGCTCAATGGCTCAGTACGAAGCAGGCAAATACGTATTTGAAGTGGACACTCGCGCTCACAAGCTCTTGATCAAGCAAGCGGTTGAAGCTGCTTTTGAAGGAGTTAAAGTTGCTAGCGTTAACACTATCAATGTAAAACCAAAAGCAAAACGCGTTGGACGCTACACTGGTTTTACAAACAAAACTAAAAAAGCTATCATAACACTGACAGCTGATTCAAAAGCAATCGAGTTGTTCGGTGCAGAAGAAGAATAATCTAAGGAGGAAATATCGTGGGAATTCGTGTTTATAAACCAACAACAAACGGTCGCCGTAATATGACTTCTTTGGATTTCGCTGAAATCACTACCAGCACTCCAGAAAAATCTTTGCTTGTTTCTTTAAAGAGCAAGGCTGGTCGTAACAACAACGGTCGTATCACTGTTCGTCACCAAGGTGGCGGCCACAAGCGTCACTACCGTTTGATTGACTTCAAGCGTAACAAAGACGCTGTTGAAGCAGTTGTAAAAACAATCGAGTATGATCCAAATCGTTCAGCAAACATCGCTTTGGTTCATTACACTGACGGTGTGAAAGCTTATATCATCGCTCCTAAAGGTCTTGAAGTTGGTCAACGCATTGTTTCAGGTCCTGAGGCAGATATCAAAGTCGGAAACGCTCTTCCGCTTGCTAACATCCCGGTTGGTACTTTGGTGCACAACATTGAATTGAAGCCAGGCCGCGGTGGAGAATTAGTTCGTGCTGCTGGAGCTTCTGCTCAAGTATTGGGTCAAGAAGGCAAGTACACTCTTATTCGTCTTCAATCAGGCGAAGTTCGTATGATTCTTGGTACTTGCCGCGCTACAGTTGGTGTTGTCGGAAACGAACAACATGGACTTGTAAACCTTGGTAAAGCAGGACGTAGCCGTTGGAAAGGTATCCGCCCAACAGTTCGCGGTTCTGTAATGAACCCTAACGATCACCCACACGGTGGTGGTGAAGGTAAAGCACCAGTTGGTCGTAAAGCGCCATCTACTCCATGGGGCAAACCTGCTCTTGGACTTAAAACTCGTAACAAAAAAGCGAAATCTGACAAACTTATCGTTCGTCGTCGCAACGAGAAATAATGTAAAACAATCTATCCGCCAGCTCGGTAGCGCTGCATAGTCAGCGCAGGCCGCTGTGGTACTTATTTAAAGGAGAAAATATAAAATGGGACGCAGTCTTAAAAAAGGACCTTTCGTCGATGAGCATCTGATGAAGAAAGTTGAAGCTCAAGCTAACGACGAAAAGAAAAAAGTCATCAAAACTTGGTCACGTCGTTCAACGATCTTCCCAAGTTTCATTGGTTACACAATCGCAGTTTATGACGGACGTAAACACGTACCTGTTTACATCCAGGAAGACATGGTAGGTCACAAGCTTGGTGAATTTGCGCCAACTCGTACTTACAAGGGTCACGCTGCAGACGACAAGAAAACACGTAGAAAATAAGGAGAACATAAATGGCAGAAATTACTTCAGCTAAAGCAATGGCTCGTACAGTGCGTGTTTCACCTCGTAAATCTCGTCTGGTTCTTGACAATATTCGTGGTAAAAACGTCGCTGACGCAATCGCAATCTTGAAATTCACTCCAAACAAAGCTGCTGGCATTATCGAAAAAGTGTTGAACTCTGCAATCGCTAATGCTGAAAACAACTTTGGTTTGGAAAAAGCAAACTTGGTAGTATCTGAAGCTTTCGCAAACGAAGGACCAACTATGAAACGTTTCCGTCCGCGCGCTAAAGGTTCAGCTTCACCAATCAACAAACGCACAAGCCACATCACTGTGGTCGTTGCAGAAAAATAAGGAGGTAACATCGTGGGTCAAAAAGTACATCCAATTGGTATGCGTGTCGGCATCATCCGTGATTGGGATGCCAAATGGTATGCTGAAAAAGAATACGCGGATTACCTTCATGAAGATCTTGCAATCCGTAAATTCGTTCAAAAAGAATTGGCTGACGCAGCGATTTCAACTATTGAAATTGAACGCGCAGTAAACAAAGTAAACGTTTCTCTTCACACTGCTAAGCCAGGTATGGTTATCGGTAAAGGTGGAGCAAATGTTGATGCACTCCGTGCAAAACTCAACAAATTGACTGGAAAACAAGTCCACATCAACATCATCGAAATCAAGCGTCCTGACTTGGATGCGCATCTGGTTGGTGAAGGAATTGCTCGCCAGCTTGAGCAGCGTGTTGCTTTCCGTCGTGCTCAAAAACAAGCTATCCAACGTACAATGCGTGCAGGAGCTAAAGGAATCAAAACTCAAGTATCAGGTCGTTTGAACGGTGCAGATATTGCCCGCAGCGAAGGTTACTCTGAGGGAACTGTTCCGCTTCACACTCTTCGTGCGGATATCGATTACGCTTGGGAAGAAGCTGATACTACTTACGGTAAACTGGGTGTTAAAGTCTGGATCTACCGTGGAGAAGTCCTTCCAGCTCGTAAAAACACTAAAGGAGGTAAATAACCAATGTTAGTACCTAAACGTGTTAAACACCGTCGCGAATTCCGTGGAAAAATGCGCGGTGAAGCTAAAGGCGGAAAAGAAGTAGCATTTGGAGAATACGGTCTTCAAGCAACTACTAGCCACTGGATCACTAACCGCCAAATCGAAGCTGCCCGTATCGCTATGACTCGTTACATGAAGCGTGGTGGTAAAGTTTGGATTAAAATCTTCCCACACAAATCATACACTGCAAAAGCTATCGGTGTACGGATGGGATCTGGTAAAGGTGCTCCAGAAGGTTGGGTTGCACCAGTTAAGCGTGGCAAAGTAATGTTTGAAGTTGCTGGCGTTTCAGAAGAAATCGCTCGCGAAGCGCTTCGCCTTGCAAGCCACAAACTTCCAGTTAAATGTAAATTCGTAAAACGTGAAGCAGAATAAGGAGAAGGCATGAAACTTAATGAAGTAAAAGAATTTGTTAAAGAACTTCGTGGTCTTTCTCAAGAAGAACTCGCGAAGCGTGAAAATGAATTGAAGAAAGAATTGTTTGATCTTCGTTTCCAAGCAGCTGCTGGCCAATTGGAGCAGACAGCTCGCCTGAAAGAAGTGAAAAAACAAATCGCTCGTATCAAAACTGTTCAATCAGAAGTTAAATAATAGACTAGGGAAGGAGAATTTCAATGGAACGCAATAATCGTAAAGTTCTTGTCGGACGCGTTGTTTCTGACAAAATGGACAAAACAATCACAGTTGTAGTTGAAACTAAACGTAACCACCCAGTCTATGGTAAACGTATTAACTACTCTAAGAAGTACAAAGCACATGACGAAAACAATGTTGCCAAAGAAGGCGATATCGTTCGTATCATGGAAACTCGTCCGCTTTCAGCTACAAAACGCTTCCGTCTTGTAGAAGTCGTTGAAGAAGCGGTTATCATCTAATCAAACCAGAAAGGAGAAAACTTAAATGATTCAAACAGAAACTCGTTTGAAAGTTGCCGACAACAGCGGCGCTCGCGAAATCTTGACAATCAAAGTTCTTGGTGGCTCAGGACGTAAGTTCGCTAACATCGGTGATGTAATCGTTGCGTCTGTAAAACAAGCTACTCCTGGTGGTGCGGTTAAGAAAGGTGACGTTGTAAAAGCTGTTATCGTTCGTACTAAATCAGGTGCTCGTCGTAAAGATGGTTCATACATCAAATTTGACGAAAACGCTGCAGTCATCATCCGTGAAGACAAAACTCCTCGCGGAACTCGTATCTTCGGCCCAGTTGCTCGTGAATTGCGTGACGGCGGCTTCATGAAGATCGTATCATTGGCTCCAGAAGTACTTTAATCAAAATTAACAAACACAGTCCCCTGACAAAAGTCAGGGTGCCCTATGGGCGTAAGAATTAAGAGGAGAAATAAATGTTTGTAAAAAAAGGCGACAAAGTTCGCGTAATTGCTGGTAAAGACAAGGGTGTTGAAGCACTTGTTGTTACAGCTCTTCCAAAAGTAAACAAAGTTGTTGTTGAAGGTGTAAACATCGTTAAGAAACACCAAAAGCCAAATAACGAAAACCCTCAAGGTGCTATCGTGGAAAAAGAAGCGCCAATCCATGTGTCAAACGTTCAAGTACTTGACAAGAATGGTGTTGCAGGACGTGTTGGCTACAAGTTTGTAGACGGCAAAAAAGTTCGTTACAATAAAAAATCAGGCGAAGTGCTTGACTAATCACGAAGGAAAGGAGAAGTATAATGGCAAATCGTTTAAAAGAAAAATATCTTAAAGAAGTAGTTCCTGCTTTGACTGAAAAGTTCAACTACTCATCTGTTATGGCTGTGCCAAAAGTGGATAAAATCGTTTTGAACATGGGTGTCGGTGACGCTGTATCAAACGCTAAAAACCTTGAAAAAGCTGCTGAAGAATTGGCTCTTATCTCAGGTCAAAAACCACTTATCACTAAAGCTAAAAAATCAATCGCCGGCTTCCGTCTTCGTGAAGGTGTAGCGATCGGTGCTAAAGTAACCCTTCGTGGCGAACGTATGTATGAATTCTTGGATAAATTAGTTTCAGTTTCTCTTCCACGTGTTCGTGACTTCCACGGTGTTCCAACAAAATCATTTGATGGACGCGGAAACTACACACTTGGTGTGAAAGAACAATTGATCTTCCCAGAAATCAACTTTGATGACGTTGATAAGACTCGTGGTCTTGACATCGTTATCGTAACAACTGCTAACACTGACGAAGAGTCACGCGAATTGCTTACAGGCCTTGGAATGCCGTTTGCAAAATAATATAGGAGGTAAATCTAATGGCTAAAAAATCAATGGTAGCTAGAGAGGCTAAACGCCAAAAAATTGTTGACCGTTATGCTGAAAAACGTGCTGCATTAAAGGCGGCAGGGGACTATGAAGGTTTATCTAAATTACCTCGCAACGCTTCACCGACTCGTTTACATAATCGTTGTAAAGTTACTGGGCGCCCCCATTCAGTTTACCGCAAATTTGGCCTGAGTCGTATCGCTTTTCGCGAACTTGCTCATAAAGGTCAAATCCCTGGTGTAACAAAAGCATCTTGGTAATATCATGATACAAAGAGCGTAACAACCACAGCAAAAATAGGAGATTTGGTATAGGAGCGATGCTCCAAAACAAATCTATCTTTTTTGCCAAGGTTGTAGCTCGTGTTCAAATAAGAATTATCTTATTTGAATGTATCAATACTATCTGAGCATAGCTCAATCATTAACTAGCAAGTGCAGCTTGCAAACTACTAGTAAGAGGAGAAATATAAAATGGTTATGACTGACCCAATTGCAGACTTTCTGACACGTATCCGTAATGCTAACCAAGCAAATCACGAAGTGCTTGAAGTGCCGGCATCAAACATCAAAAAAGGGATTGCTGAAATCCTGAAGCGTGAAGGTTTTGTAAAAAACGTTGAAATCATCGAAGATGACAAACAAGGCATCATCCGTGTATTCCTTAAATACGGACAAAATGGTGAAAAAGTTATCACTGGTTTGAAACGCGTTTCAAAACCAGGTCTGCGTGTTTACAAGAAACGCGAAGATCTTCCAAAAGTTCTGAACGGACTTGGAATTGCTATCCTTTCAACATCTGAAGGCTTGCTGACTGATAAAGAAGCACGCCAAAAGAATGTTGGTGGTGAGGTTATCGCTTACGTTTGGTAATATTTAGCTCCCAATTTCTTTGTGACTCTTCGTTATCGTCTCTTGCCTAACTCAGAGTTGTGCCCGCGAGACGATGCCTTGATTCACTTTGAAATTGAGACCTAAATTTTCCTTTAAATTGAGAAATCGATTTAACCCCCGTGAAAACTGGTCGCTTGCGGCCTGACAATCTAACAGGAGAATATATACATGTCACGTATTGGTAATAAAGTTATTGTGTTGCCTGCTGGTGTTGAACTTAGCAACAAAGACAACGTTGTAACTGTAAAAGGACCTAAAGGAGAACTGACTCGTGAGTTCTCAAAAGATATTGAAATCCGTGTGGAAGGGACTGAAGTTACTCTTCACCGTCCAAACGATTCAAAAGAAATGAAAACAATCCACGGAACTACTCGTGCCCTTTTGAACAACATGGTTGTTGGTGTATCAGAAGGATTCAAGAAAGAACTTGAAATGCGTGGGGTTGGTTACCGTGCTCAACTTCAAGGCAAAAAGCTTGTACTTTCAGTTGGTAAATCTCATCCAGACGAAGTAGAAGCACCAGAAGGCATCACTTTTGAACTTCCAAACCCAACGACCATCGTTATCAGCGGAATTTCAAAAGAAGTAGTTGGACAAACAGCAGCTTACGTACGTAGCCTGCGTGCTCCAGAGCCATACAAAGGTAAAGGTATCCGCTACGTTGGTGAATTCGTTCGCCGTAAAGAAGGTAAAACTGGTAAATAATCTTGTCTGGCTGATTTTTTTCAGCCAAACAAGCTGTTTCCCAACGTTGTGCATAAGCACAAGATTAAAATTAAGAGGTGAAAATTGTGATTACGAAACCAGATAAAAATAAAATCCGCCAAAAACGCCACCGTCGCGTTCGCGGAAAACTCTCTGGAACTGCTGATCGCCCACGTTTGAACGTATTCCGTTCTAATACAGGCATCTACGCTCAAGTGATTGATGACGTAGCGGGTGTAACGCTCGCAAGCGCTTCAACTCTTGACAAAGAAGTTTCAAAAGGAACTAAAACAGAACAAGCCGTTGTTGTTGGTAAGCTCGTTGCTGAACGTGCAGTTGCTAAAGGTATTTCTGAAGTCGTCTTCGACCGCGGTGGATATCTCTATCACGGACGTGTAAAAGCTTTGGCTGATGCAGCTCGTGAAAACGGATTGAAATTCTAAGAGGAGGACACTAGAAAATGGCATTTAAAGACAACGCAGTTGAACTTGAAGAACGTTTAGTTGCCATCAACCGTGTTACAAAAGTTGTTAAAGGTGGACGTCGTCTTCGCTTTGCAGCTCTTGTAGTTGTTGGTGATCGCAATGGTCGTGTTGGCTTCGGTACTGGTAAAGCTCAAGAAGTACCAGAAGCAATCCGCAAGGCAGTTGAAGATGCGAAGAAGAATTTGATTGAAGTACCAATGGTTGGCACAACAATTCCTCACGAAGTTCTTTCAGAATTTGGCGGAGCGAAAGTATTGCTTAAGCCAGCTGTTGAGGGTTCTGGAGTTGCTGCTGGTGGTGCGGTTCGTGCCGTCATCGAGTTGGCAGGTGTAGCAGATGTTACATCTAAATCTCTTGGCTCTAACACTCCAATCAACATCGTTCGCGCAACTGTTGAAGGTTTGAAACAATTAAAACGCGCTGAAGAAGTTGCTGCCCTTCGTGGTATTTCAGTTTCTGACTTGGCATAAGAAAGGGGATAACATGGCTCAAATTAAAATTACTTTGACTAAGTCTCCAATCGGACGCATCCCGTCACAACGTAAAACTGTTGTAGCACTTGGACTTGGCAAATTGAACAGCTCAGTTATCAAAGAAGATAATCCAGCAGTACGCGGTATGATTACTGCAGTATCACACTTGGTAACTGTTGAAGAAGTTAAATAAGCTTTGCTGGCTTAACAACTTTAAATTCAAAATAAATTAGGGGATGGGATTTTCTCAGCCCCTAAAACTAAATATATGTATAGGCGAGTTTATATAGGAGACACCTTTTCTCCTATATGAGCGCTAGCATTTTACAAAAGAGGAGAAATAATATAATGAAACTTCATGAATTACAACCTGCTGCAGGTTCTCGTAAAGTCCGCAATCGTGTTGGTCGTGGTACATCATCTGGTAATGGTAAAACATCTGGCCGTGGTCAAAAAGGTCAAAAAGCTCGTAGCGGTGGCGGCGTTCGCCTTGGTTTTGAAGGTGGACAAACTCCGTTGTTCCGTCGTCTTCCAAAACGTGGTTTCCTGAACATCAACCGCAAAGAATATGCGATTGTTAACCTTGACCAACTGAACGCCTTTGAAGATGGCGCTGAAGTAACACCAGTTGTTCTCATCGAAGCAGGTATTGTAAAAGCTGAAAAATCAGGAATCAAGATTCTTGGTAACGGAGAATTGACAAAGAAATTGACTGTTAAGGCAGCTAAATTCTCTAAATCAGCTGAAGAAGCTATCACTGCTAAAGGTGGTTCAGTGGAAGTCATCTAAGCGAGGTGACCTATGTTTTTCAAACTATTAAAAGACGCATTTAAAATCAAACAGGTACGGTCTAAGATTCTATTCACGATTTTTATCATCTTAGTTTTCCGTATCGGTACAACCATAACGGTTCCAGGGATTAATGCCAAAGCTTTGAGCAACTTGAATGATTTGCCATTCTTGAATATGCTGAGCTTGGTTTCTGGTAACGCCATGCGCAACTTCTCAGTCTTTGCTCTGGGAGTCAGTCCATACATCACAGCATCTATCGTTGTTCAGTTGCTGCAAATGGACTTGCTTCCAAAGTTTGTAGAGTGGGGAAAGCAAGGTGAGGTAGGACGCAGAAAGCTGAATCAAGCGACTCGTTATATCGCCCTGGTTTTGGCCTTTGTGCAGGCAATTGGGATTACCGCTGGTTTTGGTGCTCTCTCAAGAGTAAATCTTATAACAAACCCGAATGTGCAGACCTATGTTTTGATTTACATTTTTCTAGCAACTGGTTCTATGATTGTGACTTGGCTGGGAGAGCAGATTACGGATAAGGGTTACGGTAACGGTGTTTCCATGATTATCTTTGCCGGTATCGTCTCAGCTATCCCTGATATGATTAAAGGTATCTATGAAGATTACTTTGTCAATATCCCTAGTGATCGTTTGACTTCATCCTTCATTTTTGTAGGGATTCTGATTGTGGCAGTCCTGCTTATCATTTACTTTACAACCTTTGTACAGCAGGCTGAATATAAAATTCCAATTCAGTATACGAAAGTAGCTAAGGGTGCACCTTCTAGCTCCTATCTTCCGCTGAAAGTCAATCCAGCTGGAGTTATTCCTGTAATCTTCGCTAGCTCTATTACAGCTGCACCGGCAGCGATTTTCCAAGTTGCCAGTGCCATGGGTTATGATGCAGATTGGATTAAGACAGCTCAGTCACTTTTGGCAACAACGACCATTAGTGGTATGTTCATGTACGCCTTCCTGATTGTCCTCTTTACATTCTTCTATACTTTTGTACAGATTAATCCAGAGAAGACAGCAGAGAATCTGCAAAAGAGCGGAGCTTACATCCCAGGTGTTCGTCCTGGTAAAGGAACAGAAGACTACATGTCTAAACTGCTGCGCCGTTTGGCAACAGTTGGCGCTCTCTTCCTAGGTGTCATTTCCATTCTGCCTATTGTAGCTAAAGATGTATTTGGATTGACAGATGCCGTTGCTCTTGGAGGAACCAGTCTCTTGATCATCATTTCAACTGGTATTGAGGGGATGAAGCAGCTAGAGGGCTACCTGCTGAAGAGAAAGTATGTCGGCTTTATGGATACTTCAGAGTAAGGGAATTTTTGAATTGCTTTTCTAATGAGAAGCCTGTTCAGATAACCTTTCTTGAACCGAAAATAAACAAAATAAAAGGGGACAGAGTAGACTCACCCCCTTCTATTTTGTTTTTAAACGAGTTTATTAATCGGTTTAATAGATTGCTTTAAAAACAAAAAAGGAGACCAATCATGAATCTTTTGATTATGGGCTTACCAGGTGCTGGTAAAGGAACTCAAGCTGCTAAAATCGTTGAGCGCTTCAATGTTGCACATATTTCAACTGGAGATATGTTCCGTGCGGCGATTGCTAACCAAACAGAGATGGGCGTCTTAGCCAAGTCCTATATTGACAAGGGCGAGTTGGTGCCAGACCAAGTGACAAACGGTATTGTCAAAGAGCGTTTGAGTCAAGACGATATTAAGCAAACAGGCTTCCTCTTGGATGGCTATCCACGCACGATTGAGCAAGCAAATGCCTTGGACAAAACATTGGCTGAACTTGGTATCGAACTTGAAGGTGTAATCAATATCGAAGTGAACCCAGACTGTCTCTTGGAGCGTTTGAGCGGTCGGATTATCCATCGTCAAACAGGCGAAACCTTCCACAAGGTCTTCAATCCGCCAGCAGACTATAAGGAAGAGGATTATTACCAGCGCGAAGATGACAAGCCTGAGACGGTTAAACGTCGTTTGGATGTCAATATCGCTCAGGGTCAGCCAATCATTGATCACTATCGCAGCAAAGGTTTGGTCCATGATATTCAAGGAAATCAAGATATTGATGATGTCTTCTCAGACATTGAAAAAGTGCTGACAAATTTGAAATAAAAGCGTTTTTCCTGCTTGCAATATTTGACAAGTAGTGATACAATGAATTAGTCTGACTTATAATTGTTACCTCTGTGCTCAGAGGGATCAAATCGAAATTTATGGAGGTACTTTTGCGTGGCAAAAGACGATGTGATTGAGGTTGAAGGCAAGGTAGTTGATACAATGCCTAATGCAATGTTTACGGTTGAACTTGAAAATGGACATCAGATTTTAGCAACAGTTTCTGGTAAAATTCGTAAAAACTATATTCGTATTTTAGCG
Organism: Streptococcus sanguinis; assembly: GCF_900635155.1. Classification (NCBI taxonomy): domain Bacteria; kingdom Bacillati; phylum Bacillota; class Bacilli; order Lactobacillales; family Streptococcaceae; genus Streptococcus; species Streptococcus sanguinis. The sequence continues at coordinate 2,235,864 of NZ_LR134002.1, read as the reverse complement.
GGAGACCGTGTGACTGTAGAAATGAGTCCTTATGATTTGACACGTGGACGGATCACATACCGCTTTAAATAATCGAAAAACTTGGAGGGAAAAAATGAAAGTAAGACCATCGGTCAAACCAATTTGCGAATACTGCAAAGTTATTCGTCGTAATGGTCGTGTTATGGTAATTTGCCCAGCAAATCCAAAACACAAACAACGTCAAGGATAAGATAGAAAGGAGAAAAAATGGCTCGTATTGCTGGAGTTGACATTCCAAATGACAAACGTGTAGTCGTTTCACTGACATATGTGTACGGTATCGGACTTCCAACTTCTAAGAAAATCTTGGCAGCTGCTGGAGTTTCAGAAGATATTCGTGTAAAAGATCTTACAATCGAACAAGAAGACGCTATCCGTCGTGAAGTAGATGCGATTAAAGTTGAAGGTGACCTTCGTCGTGAAGTAAACTTGAACATCAAACGTTTGATGGAAATCGGTTCATACCGTGGAATCCGTCACCGTCGTGGACTTCCTGTCCGTGGACAAAACACTAAAAATAACGCCCGCACTCGTAAAGGTAAAGCTGTTGCGATTGCAGGTAAGAAAAAATAATATAAGGAGGTAAAAAGTCTTGGCTAAACCAACACGTAAACGTCGTGTGAAGAAAAATATCGAATCCGGTATTGCTCATATTCACGCTACATTTAATAACACTATTGTTATGATTACTGATGTGCATGGTAACGCGATTGCTTGGTCATCTGCTGGAGCTCTTGGATTTAAAGGTTCTCGTAAATCTACACCATTTGCTGCCCAAATGGCATCTGAAGCAGCTGCTAAATCTGCACAGGAACACGGTCTGAAATCAGTTGAAGTTACTGTAAAAGGTCCAGGTTCTGGTCGTGAGTCTGCTATTCGTGCTCTTGCTGCCGCTGGTCTTGAAGTAACAGCTATTCGTGATGTGACTCCTGTACCACACAATGGTGCTCGTCCTCCAAAACGTCGCCGTGTATAATCACTAACCGTTACACTGCTTTTCGTTTAAGAGGGAGTATAGCAAATGATTGAGTTTGAAAAACCAAATATAACAAAAATTGATGAAAATAAAGATTATGGCAAGTTTGTAGTAGAGCCGCTTGAGCGTGGCTATGGTACAACACTGGGAAATTCTCTTCGCCGTGTGCTTTTGGCTTCACTTCCAGGTGCTGCTGTTACTTCAATCAATATTGAAGGTGTTTTGCACGAGTTTGATACAATTTCCGGTGTCCGTGAAGACGTGATGCAAATTATTCTGAACGTCAAAGGAATTGCTGTAAAATCTTACGTCCAAGACGAAAAGATTATTGAACTGGATGTTGAAGGACCAGCAGAAGTGACTGCCGGAGACATTTTGACAGACAGTGACATTGAAATTATAAACCCTGATCATTATCTCTTTACAATCGGAGAAGGTGCAAGCTTTAAGGCAACGATGACTGTCAACAGCGGTCGTGGTTATGTGCCTGCAGATGAAAATAAGAAAGATGATGCACCAGTGGGAACACTTGCGGTAGATTCTATCTATACGCCAGTGACAAAGGTTAATTACCAGGTTGAGCCAGCTCGTGTTGGTAGCAACGATGGTTTTGACAAACTAACCCTTGAAATTTTAACGAATGGAACAATTATTCCAGAAGATGCTTTGGGACTTTCAGCCCGCATCCTTACGGAACATTTGAATCTCTTCACTAACCTGACAGAAGTAGCTATCGCTGCAGACGTTATGAAGGAAGCAGAAAAGACTTCTGATGACCGCATTTTAGAGCGGACCATCGAAGAATTAGATTTGTCAGTTCGCTCATACAACTGTTTGAAACGTGCAGGTATCAATACTGTATTTGATTTGACAGAAAAATCTGAGCCAGAAATGATGAAAGTTCGTAACTTGGGACGCAAGAGTCTGGAGGAAGTAAAAGTTAAACTTGCTGATCTCGGTCTGGGGTTAAAAAACGATAAATAAAGGAGGAATACATGGCTTACCGTAAACTAGGACGCACTAGCTCACAACGTAAAGCAATGCTTCGCGATTTGACTACTGATTTGCTAATCAACGAATCAATCGTGACAACTGAAGCTCGTGCTAAAGAAATCCGTAAAACAGTTGAAAAAATGATTACATTGGGCAAACGTGGAGACTTGCACGCTCGTCGTCAAGCAGCAGCTTTTGTACGCAATGAAATCGCATCAGAAAACTATGATGAAGCAACAGAAAAGTATACTACAACTACTGCTCTTCAAAAATTGTTCTCTGAGATTGCACCACGCTATGCGGAGCGCAACGGTGGATATACTCGTATCCTGAAAACTGAACCGCGCCGCGGAGATGCTGCGCCAATGGCAATCATCGAATTAGTATAAGATCATCAATCTTTGTTGAGTGTTATGATGATGGAATAGAGGCTCTATTCTTAGTCTAGCTCTGGTCTACCGCTAGGATTTTTTCCTAGCGGGAACACTCATCATATAGTTGATAATAGGTAGACGCTTGTTTACGAAATTGCTTTTAAGACAAAAACAATTTCGTAAGCAGGCGTTTTTGCTTGAAACTAGGAAAAAACCTGAAATTTTGTTATAATACTCTAACACTATCAAAAATTTATAGGAAATGGAAATGATTGATTCAATCCAAATTTTAAAAGAACGCTATTTAAAGAATATTAAAGAAAATCCAACTGTCTACATTGGCATTGAATTAGAATTTCCTATTGTCAATAGCCAGGGCGGAGCGACTGATACGACCGTTGCCAAGAATCTATTAAAACGTTTACTTGATGAACATGATTTTGAAGCGGAGAGATTTGATAGAGATGGAAATCCTATCCAACTAAAATCCACTAAAAATGAAGACAGAATTCTTTTTGAGGTCTCTTACAATACTTTGGAATTTGCTTTTGCCAAGGCTAGCAGAATTCAAGAAGTTGAAGAGCGTTTTAAGAACTATCTGAACATTATTCAGCTAATTCTGCGTGAAGAACATCATGAAATTCAAGGAGAAGGTATTCATCCTTTCTGGGCTGAAAATGATAATAGTCCAGTTAAATATCCAAGATATGAAATGCTGATGCAGTATTTAGCTATGGGAAAGAACATGGAAGGTTTGCACAATTATCCAGAATATGGTGCTTTTATTTGTGGGAGTCAAGTTCAGCTGGATGTCTCAAGAGAAAATTATTTAAGCGTCATCAATGTCTTCAATCAAATTGAAGCTGCTAAGGCATACCTTTTTGCCAATTCAGAGTTTTCGGATTCTTCTTGGGATACAAAAATAGCTCGGGACATTTTCTGGGAGCAATCGATGCATGGCATTTTACAGGAAAATGCGGGTGTGAATTCAAAAGATTTTCAAACTGAAGATGAATTTTTTGCTTATCTTAGTAAATCAGCGCTTTTCACTGCCGAACGAAATGGTCAATCCTACTATTTCTATCCGATATCTGCTAATGAATACTTGAGCCAGAAAACTATTGAAGCTTATAGCCTTTCAGGTGAAAAAGCAAATTTGACTCCAAGGGGAGCAGACTTCAAGAATCATAGAAGTTATCAGTATCAAGATTTGACGACGCGGGGGACAGTAGAGTTTCGGAGCGTCTGCACTCAGCCTTTTGATAGAACCTTTTCTTCTGCTGCTTTTCATCTTGGTATTTTAGAAAATTTGGAGAATGTAAAAGCCTATTTACAAGACGCTCCCTTCTTTCAAGAGGAAGGTCGGGATTACAAAGCTTTAAGAAGAAAGTTTTCTAAAAAAGAGTTGTCTGCAAGTGAAAGAGAGCATATTTATGAATTCACAAAGACTTTGCTTCAGTTGGCAAGAGCTGGTTTATTAGCTCGTCAATTAGGGGAAGAAGCATATCTTCCCGCACTCTAATAGACGGAAAGACTTTAATGCATAAAAAACTTCAAAAAAATGTAAAAAAAAATTAGAAAAGGTATTGACAAGAGGTGTGGTTGGGTGATATACTAATATAGTTGTCGCGAAAGACAAAGCCCTTTGAAAACTGAACAAGACGAACCAAGTGCAGGGTGACATAGAGATATGTAACCTGTCAAAAAACGAAAATAAATCTGTCAGTGGACAGTAATGAGTGCGAACTCAAACTTTTTAATGAGAGTTTGATCCTGGCTCAGGACGAACGCTGGCGGCGTGCCTAATACATGCAAGTAGAACGCTGAAGAGAGGAGCTTGCTCTTCTTGGATGAGTTGCGAACGGGTGAGTAACGCGTAGGTAACCTGCCTGGTAGCGGGGGATAACTATTGGAAACGATAGCTAATACCGCATGAAATTGAATATCGCATGATACTTAATTGAAAGATGCAACTGCATCACTACCAGATGGACCTGCGTTGTATTAGCTAGTTGGTGAGGTAACGGCTCACCAAGGCGACGATACATAGCCGACCTGAGAGGGTGATCGGCCACACTGGGACTGAGACACGGCCCAGACTCCTACGGGAGGCAGCAGTAGGGAATCTTCGGCAATGGGGGGAACCCTGACCGAGCAACGCCGCGTGAGTGAAGAAGGTTTTCGGATCGTAAAGCTCTGTTGTAAGAGAAGAACGGGTGTGAGAGTGGAAAGTTCACACTGTGACGGTATCTTACCAGAAAGGGACGGCTAACTACGTGCCAGCAGCCGCGGTAATACGTAGGTCCCGAGCGTTGTCCGGATTTATTGGGCGTAAAGCGAGCGCAGGCGGTTAGATAAGTCTGAAGTTAAAGGCTGTGGCTTAACCATAGTATGCTTTGGAAACTGTTTAACTTGAGTGCAGAAGGGGAGAGTGGAATTCCATGTGTAGCGGTGAAATGCGTAGATATATGGAGGAACACCGGTGGCGAAAGCGGCTCTCTGGTCTGTAACTGACGCTGAGGCTCGAAAGCGTGGGGAGCAAACAGGATTAGATACCCTGGTAGTCCACGCCGTAAACGATGAGTGCTAGGTGTTAGGCCCTTTCCGGGGCTTAGTGCCGCAGCTAACGCATTAAGCACTCCGCCTGGGGAGTACGACCGCAAGGTTGAAACTCAAAGGAATTGACGGGGGCCCGCACAAGCGGTGGAGCATGTGGTTTAATTCGAAGCAACGCGAAGAACCTTACCAGGTCTTGACATCCCTCTGACCACTCTAGAGATAGAGTTTTCCTTCGGGACAGAGGTGACAGGTGGTGCATGGTTGTCGTCAGCTCGTGTCGTGAGATGTTGGGTTAAGTCCCGCAACGAGCGCAACCCCTATTGTTAGTTGCCATCATTCAGTTGGGCACTCTAGCGAGACTGCCGGTAATAAACCGGAGGAAGGTGGGGATGACGTCAAATCATCATGCCCCTTATGACCTGGGCTACACACGTGCTACAATGGCTGGTACAACGAGTCGCAAGCCGGTGACGGCAAGCTAATCTCTGAAAGCCAGTCTCAGTTCGGATTGTAGGCTGCAACTCGCCTACATGAAGTCGGAATCGCTAGTAATCGCGGATCAGCACGCCGCGGTGAATACGTTCCCGGGCCTTGTACACACCGCCCGTCACACCACGAGAGTTTGTAACACCCGAAGTCGGTGAGGTAACCGTAAGGAGCCAGCCGCCTAAGGTGGGATAGATGATTGGGGTGAAGTCGTAACAAGGTAGCCGTATCGGAAGGTGCGGCTGGATCACCTCCTTTCTAAGGAGTCCGTAAGGACATACGGAATGCACTTGGGTCTTGTTTAGTTTTGAGAGGGCTATGTGGGGCCTTAGCTCAGCTGGGAGAGCGCCTGCTTTGCACGCAGGAGGTCAGCGGTTCGATCCCGCTAGGCTCCATTAGGATATGGAAGACGTTCCGCTTGCGGGAACTTCTGTAGAAAAATAGAGAACTGACAC